>NZ_AEIQ01000077.1:0-102847 GCF_000152185.1 Dermacoccus sp. Ellin185
TCGTTCGTGAAGAGCCGGATTCACGACGGCGACCGCCATCTTCGGCGGGTTCGCGCCGCTCGTCGGGCAGAAGCTCATCGACTCGACTGGTTGGGCACCCGCGCCCGGCGCGATGATCGCCGTCGTCGCGATCTGTGTGCTGCCCGTCGTGTGGTTCCAGAAGGAGACGGCCCCGAACGTGACAGAGGGCAACGCCGCCAACGATCCGGCCTCCCCCACCCGCACGCCGTGACCATCTGCGATTCCTGGCCACATTCGCGATCTTCGTCCACGTCTGCGATTTCCGGTCACCTTCGCGATTCCTGATCCCATCCGCGAATCCCGGTCACTTTCGCACCGCCAGCCGTGACGGCGAAGGCCGCGCCCGACGCGTCGGGCGCGGCCTTCGCGGCGTCCGACACGGGGCAGCTCGCATCGTCGCCATTCTTCGCGCCCCGGGCCCCCTGGACCACAATGGTGCGGTGAGTGAGACGAGACCCGCGCCCGAGACCGACGCCCCGCCTCTGGCGATGCAGATCGCGCTGCGCGTCGAGAAGACCGCGCCACCGGACGAACTCGACGCCTGCGCCGCGGCCGCGCAGGCCTGCGTCGGATTGCTCGTCGAGGCCGAGCGCCGCGCGCACCCCGTCGTGTCCTCTGATGCCGCCAGCGGCGCCGACGACGACGGCGCCGCTGGCGGCATCGAGACGCCCGCCCCCGACACTGCGATGCTCGACGCCATCGACGCCTGGCGCGGCATCGCCATCCGCAAGATCGTGAGGCGTTGCAGCGGCAAGCGCTGGAGTGACGCGCAGGCCCTCGACGGGGTGACGGCTCGTCACGGCAGCGCCGAGGCTCGTGCGTTCACGCCGGCGCCGACGTCACCGCTGCCGCCCGAGCTGAAGAAGATGCAGGTCGAGGGCACGCAGCTCCCGTCGCACCCCGACGATGGAACGAGCGACGCGCGCGACCCGCAGGACGTGCATGCGATGGTCACCGTCCGCCTCAGCCCCCTCGTCACGATGACGAGCGGAAAGAGCGCCGCGCAGTGCGCGCACGCGGCGCAGCGAGCGTGGGAATCGATGAGCGCCGACGAGCGCGCACGGTGGGCGGCCGACGACCACCGCGTCCGCATCGTTCGCGATACAGAGGCGCACTGGGCCGCGACGCCGGGCCGCGTCAGCATCATCGACGCCGGATTCACCGAACTCGACGGACAGCACGAGACGACCCGCGCGGACTGGTGACGCACCCGCGCACGTCACGATTCGTCGCCGAGCATCACGTGAACCGCGGTTTCCCGCGCAGGGAGCACAAGATTGCGGCCCGACGACCGGCAGAATGAATGCACCCGACCGTCAGGAGTTCTCGTGACCGCCACGCCCCGCCTCGTCGCCGACCTCGACGTGCTCGAACGCAACATCGACGCCATGGCGAGCCTGGGTCGTGACGCCGGTGTCGCGCTGCGGCCGCACGTCAAGACGCACAAGATGCCGGAGATCGCCACGATGCAGCGTGACGCGGCGACGCACGGCATCACCGTCGCGACGATCGGTGAGGCCGAGGTCTTCGTCGACGCGGGCTTCGACGACGTGTCCATCGCCTACCCCTTGTGGGTCGACGACGAGGCTGGGCGGCGCCTGCGGGCCCTCGCGGAACGCGCGCGCATCGGCGTCGGCTGCGACTCGATGACGGCCGCGCGCCAGCTGCGCAAGCCGCTCGGCTCTGCGGTGGTCGAGGTCCTCGTCGAGCTCGACTCGGGTCAGCACCGCACCGGCATCCCGGCGCGTGACGCAGGCGAGCTCGCCGCGGGCATCGCGAGCCTCGGCTTCGACGTGCGCGGCGTCTTCACCTTTCCCGGCCACTCGTACTCGCCGGAAGGCCGAGCCCAGTCCGCTGACGACGAACGCGCTGCGCTCGACGGCGCGTCACGAGCCCTGCGCGCCAAGGGAATCGAACCGCAACGTTCGTAGCGGCGGGTCGAGCCCGAGCATGGCGTTCGCTGCACGCAACGGCGCTGGCGAAGGCGCGCGCGGGCATGCCGGGGGTTGCGTCGTCGTCGGGGAGCGCCCTCACGAGCCTGCCTGGCGCCACCTCCGCCGTCAACGACGGCGCGGGCCCGTCGACGGATGTCGCCCCCACGGAGATGCGGCCCGGCGCGTACGTCTTCAACGATGCGCAGCAGTGGGAACTCGGAGCCTGCGCGGCCGGGGACATCGCGCTCACCGCACACGCGCGGGTCGTCTCGCACTCGGGTGGGCGTCTCGTGCTCGATGCCGGGTCGGAGACGCTCGCTGCCGACAAGGCGCCCTGGGCGAGCGGCCACGGTCGACTGCTCGACCATCCCGACGCGCGCATCGTGCAGATGTCCGAGCATCACGGCGTCGTCGACATGGCCGGGGCCTCCCTGCCCGCACTCGGCTCGACGGTGCGCGTCGTGCCGAATCACTGCTGCAACGCGATCAACCTGGCCAACGCGGTCGACGTCGTACGCAACGGCACGCTCGTGGACACCTGGGCCGTCGCAGCGCGGGGCATGAACAGCTGACGCCTTTCGCGTGCTCGAGTGTGTGGGGCGTGATCGATCCAGCGCTCGCACCGAGGCGCCGCGCAGGTGAGTCAGTTGGTGCCGGCCGAGTCAGTCCTGCGTGACTCGGCCAGCATCAACTGACTCGGCTGCGCGAGGCGGGCGAGCGTCAGCGCACGAATCGGCGCAGGGCGTCGCTGACCTCGGCGAGCTTGGTGGCCTGTTCGTCGCCCCCAGCTCGAGCAGCCTCGACGACGCAGTGGGCCATGTGGTCGTCGAGCAGCCCGAGCGCCACGGCCTTCAACCCCGACTGGATGGCCGCGATCTGGGTGAGGACGTCGATGCAGTACCGGTCTTCCTCGACCATCTTCTCGACGCCGCGCACCTGCCCCTCGATGCGCTTGAGCCGCTTGGACAGAGCATCCTTCGACCCGGCGTTCTCGTACCCCGGTTTCGACGGTTCACAGCACGACGACCCCGCGGCGTGATCGCCGCCATCGGACACCCCGTTGCCCGGCTCCACAGCGTCAACCAGGGCGTCTTCAGCCCCCGTCAGTGCGTCGACGACGGGTTCCTGCCGCATCGCCTCCACGGCCGGCTCCTTCGACTTCGTCTCGCTCACGCGCGCCCACCCTCCTCGTTCGATCGATGACTCGACTGTTGCTCCGCCGTCCCGGCGAAGCGGCGCAACCGCAGGCTGTTGAGCACGACGAACACCGAGCTGAACGCCATCGCGGCGCCCGCGATCATGGGGTTGAGCAGCCCCGCGGCGGCCAACGGAATCGCTGCGACGTTGTACGCAAACGCCCAGAACAGGTTGCTCTTGATCGTGTTCAGCGTCCTGCGGCCCAGGCGGATCGCGTCGCCGACGAGACGCAGATCGCCGCGCACGACGGTGACGTCAGCCGCTTCGATCGCAACGTCCGTGCCCGTTCCCATCGCGATGCCGAGATCGGCCTGCGCGAGCGCGGGAGCGTCGTTGACGCCGTCGCCGACCATCGCGACGACGCGCCCCTCACCCTGCAGACGCGTGATGACGTCGACCTTGCCCGCCGGCAGCACACCGGCGATGACGTCGTCGATGCGGACCGCGTCGGCGACGCTCCGCGCGGCGCGCTCGTTGTCGCCCGTCAGCAGGACGGTGTGCAGGCCGAGGCGCGACAGTCCGCGCAGGGCATCCGCGCTCGTCGGTTTCACGGTGTCGGTGACGGCGATGACGCCACGCGCCGCGGCGCCCCATCCGACGGCGACGACCGTCCCACCACCCGATTCGAGATCGTCGAAGGCTCCACGCAGGTGGCCGTCGAGAGCCATGCCCCGGGCCGCGAGAGCATCCGGGCGGCCGACGATGACGTCGACCATCACGGCTGCCTCAGCGTTCGGGCCGGGCACGCGCACTCGCCCCGTCACGCCCTCGCCGGGCATGTTGATGAAACCGTCGGCGGTCGGCAGATCGCCGACGCGGTCGCGGCCCGCGTCGGTGATGGCGCGAGCGATCGGGTGCTCCGAGCCGCTCTCGAGGGCTGCCGCAACAGCGAGCACGTCGTCCTCGGATTCACCACCGGCACAGACGATCTCACCGACCGACATCTCGCCGGAGGTGAGCGTTCCGGTCTTGTCGAGCACGACCGTGTCGATGCGATGCGTCGCCTCGAGCACCTCGGGGCCCTTGAAGAGCACCCCGAACTGCGCGCCGCGCCCGGTACCCACCATGAGCGCCGTCGGCGTCGCAAGACCCAGCGCGCAGGGGCACGCGATGATGAGCACCGCGACGGCTGCGGTGAACGCCGCTTCGACGTCGCCCGTCACGACGAGCCAGCCGAGGAGCGTCAGCACCGACAGCGCAATGACGACCGGCACGAAGATGCCGGAGACGCGATCGGCGAGCCGCTGCACGTCCGCTTTGCCGTTCTGCGCGTCCTCGACGAGCTTCGCCATCTGCGCGAGCTGCGTCTGCCCGCCGACGCGGGTGGCGCGCACCACGATCCGTCCGCTCGTGTTGAGCGTCGCCCCGATGACGGCGTCACCGGGGCCGACGTCGACGGGCACCGATTCGCCCGTCACCATCGAGGCGTCGACGGCGCTGTCACCGCTGACGACCTCGCCGTCGGTCGCGATCTTCTCGCCGGGTCGCACGACGATGCGGTCGCCGACGACGAGTTGGCCTGCGTTCACACGCTGCTCGCGCTCGACGCCGTCAGGGCCGGAGCGCAGGACGGTCGCCTCCTTGGCCCCCAGGTCGAGCAGAGCGCGCAGCGCGGCGCCGCTCGCGCGTTTCGAACGCGCCTCGACGAAGCGTCCGAGCAGCACGAACGTCGTGACGCCGGCGGCCGCCTCCAGGTAGATGTTCGACGCACCGTGCCCTCGCGTCGCGCCGAAGTCGAAGCCGTGCTTCATGCCCGGCATGCCGGCGTCGCCGAAGAACAGCGCGTACAGCGACCACGCGAACGCCGCGATCGTGCCGACGCTGACGAGGGTGTCCATCGTCGTCGCGCCGTGCTTGAGGTTCATCCACGCGGCGCGATGGAACGGCCACGCACCCCAGACCACGACGGGCGCCGCGAGCGTCAGCGACAGCCACTGCCAGTTCGTGAACTGCAGCGGCGGAATCATCGCCATGAGCACGACGGGCACCGTCAGCACAGCGCTGACGACGAGGCGCTGCCGCAGCTCGCGCACGTGCGCGTCGGCCGGTGATTCGCCCGCTTTGCCGGCGCGAGCGCCGCTGTCCGCCCCGTCAGCGTCGGCCGATGACGGCGGGGAAACCGGTTCCGGCGTGATGACGCTCGCGCCGTAGCCGGTCTTCTCGACCGTTGCGACGAGGTCGTCGGGCGTCACGTCGTCGGCGAAGGCCACGCGTGCCTTCTCCGTCGCGTAGTTGACGCTGGCCTCGACGCCGTCGAGCTTGTTGAGCTTGCGTTCGATGCGGTTCGCGCACGAGGCGCACGTCATGCCCCTCAGCGCCAGTTCGACACTCTGCGTCGGCGTTGCCGGAGCCTCGGGGGCTACTGGCGCCGCTGGGGTGGGGGTCCGGGTCTGCGTGGTCGTCTTGATCATCCTCAGGCGAGCTGGTATCCGGCTTCGGTGACGGCGGCGTCGACCTGCTCGCGGCTCACGGGCCGGTCGGAGGTGAACGTCACGACGCCGCTCTCGTGGTTGGCGACGACGTCGCTGACGCCGGGGATCTCCTCGAGTTCCTCGCGCACGCTCATCTCGCAGTGGCCACAGGTCATGCCGGTGACGATGTACGTGCTGGTGTTCTGCTCAGCCATGACTGCTCCTTCGTCGTGTTCTACTGACACACAACACCATACCCCCAGGGGGTATTCCCCTCCGGTCGACCGTCGCCCGCCCCCACCGTCGCGCGCGTCAGTTCGATGCCAGGTGCGCGCCGAAGCGCTGCATCCCGCGGATCCACCGGTCGTAGTCGGCGCCCTTGGCGCGGTACATGTCGAGCACGTTCGCGTGGGGCAGCACGAGGAACGTCTCGTTCTCGATCGCGCGCATGACGTCGTCCGCCACCTGCGCAGGCGTGAGCACCGGGCCCGATTCGGTGACGGCGCGCTGCGCGACGCGCGAGGCGCCGCCGGTCTCGGTCAGCAGGTTCGTGTCGACGCCCATCGGGCACAGGCAGCTGACGCCGACGCCCTTGTCGCCGTACGACACGGCGAGCCATTCGGCGAAGGCGAGCGCCGCGTGCTTCGTCGTCGCGTACGTCGACGAGCCGATCTGCGTGAGCAGGCCGGCAGCCGACGCCGTCGAGACGAAGTAGCCGCGGCCGCGCTCCACCCATCCCGGCACGAGCTGCTGCGCGGCGCGCACGTGCGCCATGAGGTTGACGTCGATCGCGGTGGCCCAGCTCGCCTCGTCGGCCAGATCTGCGCCCACGCCGACGCCTGCGTTCGCGACGTAGACGTCGACCGGCGCACCGAACTCGCGTTCGGCGAGGGCGATGACCTCGGCGATGTCGGCGGCGCTCGAGGCGTCACCGGCGGCAGCGACCACGTCGCCGTGGGCGGTGGCGAGCCGTTCGCGCGTGGCACTGAGACGCTCGCCGTCGAGGTCGGTGAGGGCGACCTTCGCGCCGCGTTCGAGCAGCGCCTCCGCAAGCGCCGCGCCGATCCCGCCTGCCGCCCCGGTCACCACGCACACCGCGCCGTGAACATCCATGTCTGCCACCTCGTTCATCGTCGTGAAGCATTGTTGAGCAATGCTCAATAGTCACCTCGATCACATCACAGACTGCGTCGGCCGCGCCAGGGGTTCATCGCCACCGGCTCTTCCGACCGGCGCCCGGCCGAGCGATCCGTGCGCATCTCAGCGCCGCCCGGCCACTGCCGGGCCGGGCGAACCACGCCCGCCCCTCGAACGACGTGCGACGACCCGCTCGGCTCCCCCGGCCCGAGACGATACGTTCGAGCCATGCCATGGAACCCTCCAGAGATTCCCGCCTCCGCCGGCTCACTGCTCTTCGATCGTTCGGGGCGCCTGCTCATCCTCGAGCCGACATACAAGAGCGGCTGGACGATCCCCGGCGGCGCGATGGAGGCCGACGGCGAGAGTCCATGGGACGGATGCCGGCGCGAGGTGCTCGAAGAGACGGGGCTGGTCGTGACGAGCGGACACCTCGTCATCGTCGACACCCGCCCGGGCAAGCTCGAGCGCAAGCTGGGGCTGCGCTTCCTCTTCGACTGCGGCACCCTCGACGACAAGCAGATTGCCTCGATCCGCCTGCAGGCCGACGAGATCGCCTCCCACCGCTTCGCCGAACGCGACGAGGCGCTGGCCCTGCTGTCGAAGCCCGTCGGACGGCGCGTCGCGCACGGCTGGGGCGCCCCTCACTGCCTCTACCTCGAGAACGGTCGGCCGGTCGACGGGGTGAACTGACGCCCCGGGGCTCACCCCTCTGCGGTTGCCTCGGCCTGTTGACGCACCCCGCATCAGCCCGCAGGTCAGGCATCCACGCCCGCGGGAATGCGGATCGCAGCGCGACATCATAGGCTGGGCATCGAACGGAACGGCGCGCTCAGCGTCGTTGATTCTTCAACGAAGGTGGTATTCGCATGTTCAACCCCGGCAAGGCTCTCGGCCGCGCGATGGTCGGTTCGCTGTTCGTCTACGGCGGCCAGAACGCCATCAAGAACCGCGCTCACCTCGTGCCGATGATCGACGCCGCGCAGGAGCGCTACGGCCTCAAGGGTCAGCTCCCGCTCACGTCCGAGCAGCTCATCCAGGCCAACGGCGCCGGCATGATCGCCCTCGGCGCGGCGATGGGCCTCGGCATCAAGTCGCGTCTCGCTGCCATCGGCCTGCTGCCGTTGCTGGCCGCCACGACGGTCTCCGCCCACAACTTCTGGGACATCAAGGACGACCCGCAGGCCCGCAACCAGCAGATGACCGCCTTCTTCGGCAACCTCGCCGCCGCCGGTGGCCTCGTCACCGTCATCATGACGAAGAACTGACGCACCCGGGCGTCGAGGTCTGAGACGTCTGCGATCGACGGCTGAGGAGTCGCCGTCCGAGAATTCGATGGCGGCCTTGCGCCGCGTCACGCGTGAGAGCCGGAACCCTGCCTGGCAGGGTTCCGGCTCTCACGCGTTTTGTCTCGCAGCGGCGAGCGGCGCCAGCGGCGTCTCGGCTCTCAACGCGTGTCACCGCGACGCACGTAGCGCCGGGCATCCGACGTGATCGGCTCGGCTCTCGCCGAATTGGGGGGCGGAGAACAGATCGGAAACCTCCCCGATCGCTTCCGATTGTCTGGCGAGCTTCTGCGACATCGACGAGACGCGTGCGCACCTCACGAGTCGACCTGGCACGTTCAGACCCTAGGTGCGAAGTGACGATAAGACGTCGACCAGCCCGATGTGCACGCGCACTCGATGAGCGACGGCTCGTGCCAGCGGGGTGTACCCACCCACGAAAGTAGGCACCCTCTCAGGTGTGCACTTTCGAAGATGCGGAATCTAGGGACGGTCCTATTGGCGGTTTCCCTCGTTGAGGTGGCCGGTCTTGCCGGATGGTCAGGCGATGCGTGCGCCGCCGTCGACGTGGATGGTCTCGCCGGTTACGAACGACCCTTCGAGCAACCACAGGGCGGCACGTGCGATGTCGTCGTTCCGCCCCACTCGGCCGACCAGGGTCGCGCGCCCGGAGTCCTCGAGAAATTCGTGCTTCGCGTTGTCTCCCATCGCATCCCAGCTGCCGGAATCGATGATGCCGGGCGAGATCGCGTTGACCCTGATGGGAGCGAGCTCCTTTGCGAGATGCGTGACGGCGTAGGTGACCGCCCCGTTCGTGATGCCCATGACGGCGTATCCGGGCGACGGGTTCCACGCGGCGACGCCGGAGAACAGCAGAAGGCTGCCGTCGGGGCGAACCGTCTTGGCTGCATGCTTCGCCAGCAACATCGGACCGATCACCTTGGCCTCGAAGGCGGAGACGACATGATCGTGGTCGAGCTGCGAGACCGGCACGTTGTGATGCGCAGACGCGGTGGTGACGATGTGATCGAGTGGTCCGACCTCGTCCAGAGCGCGCACGATGCTGTCTTCGTCGGTGATGTCGATGCTGACAGCTCGCGCTCCGGGGATCCGCTCAGCGGCCTCGCGCGCTTTCACCAGGTCGCGAGCACCGATGACAGGTGTTGCGCCTGCTTCGTGGATGGCGTTCGCGATGGCGAACCCGATATCGCGCGCGCCGCCGATGATGAGGATGTTCTGGCTGGCCAGGGGCAGGGTGGCACTCATGGGGTTCTCCCTTGCGTTGCGGTAATGAGATGCGTTGTGCGGGGATCAGATGTGGCGACGCTCGCGCGCGTCCAGTCGCAGGGTGACAAAGGCAAGGGCCAACCCCGCTGCGGTCACCATAGCGCCGACGATGTTGGCCGAGGCGTACCCGAAACCGGCCCCGATGGCGGCGCCAGGGAGCCACGCAGACGGTCCGTTCGAGCCGACTGCTTCCATCGCACGAGGTGCCTGAACGCTTCCAGGGCCGGTCTGCCTCGACTTTGCGCAAGCGGGTGGCTCCGGGCCCGACTGTGCAATGTCCGAGGCGTGTCGTGTGCAAAGTACGGCGCATCTCGACATCGGTCAGCCGCATTCCTGGGCTATTGCAAAGGCCTGGTTCGAGTCAGTTGCCCAGGCTTGCCGGTGAACGTGTGAGTGGGGCCCCGCCAAGTTTGGCGGGGCCCCACTCACACGTTCAAGCGTGCAAGACGATCAGTGCTTGATCATCCCGTGCGGGTCGATGATGTACTTCTCGTCCGAACCCTCGTTGAACTTCGCGTATGCGTCAGGGGCCTCGTCGAGGCTGATGACCTGGGTGTTCAGCATGTCGCTCAGGTAGGGCATGCGGTCCCACAGGATGGCCATCATGAGTTCACGGTTGTAGTGCATGATCGGCGCCTGGCCCGCAGAGATGCGGGGCGACTTGATCCATACCTTGCCGAAGTCGAGCGGGAAGGTGCCTTCCTTGCCTTCCTGCGTCGGCGCGAGCGGGTCGGGCCCGTAGACACCGATGACGCCCGTGGCGCCGCCGGCTCGGGTTGCGTCCATGACCTGGTTGATCGCGGCCTGCGGCATGAGCTTGTCCGCGTCGGAGCCGATGCCGTGAGCTTCGGATCCGACGTAGTCGACAGCGCTGTCGACCATCGGCTCACCGAGGATGGCCTCGATCTGGTCGGTCAGGGGCACGTCCTGGGACAGGTCGATGGTCTCGCAGCCGTTGCGCTTGACTAGGTCGAGTCGCTTCTGGTCGTAGTCGCCGACGATGATGCACGACGCACCGAGCAGGCGGGCCGCAGCAGCGCCGCAGCGTCCGACGGGGCCAGCGCCGGCGATGTACACGGTGGAGCCCGGCTTGGCGCCGGCTTCCATGAGACCGTGGAATGCGGTGGGGAGGATGTCCGACAGCAGCGCCAGGTCGCGGATCTTCTCCATGGCCTGGTCCTTGTCGGGGAAGCGCAGGAGCTGGAAGTCGGCGTAGGGCACGAACATGTACTCGGCCTGGCCGCCGTCCCAGTTACCCAGGTTGAAGCCGTAGGCGGCGCAGGAGGCGTCGGGGTTCGTCGTCTCGCACACCTCGGTGTGGCGGGCGCGGCAGTTGCGGCAGCGGCCGCAGGCGACGTTGAAGGGGACGGAGACGAGGTCGCCCTCGGACAGGAACTCGACGTCAGGGCCGACCTCGACGACCTGGCCAGTCATCTCGTGACCCATGAGCATGCCCTCGGGCACCGGGAACGAACCGCGGTAGATGTGCAGGTCGGACCCGCAGATGTTCGTTGCGACGATCTTGAGGATGACGCCGTGCGGGGCCTTCTGGCCGTTCGGCATCTCGAGCTTGGGGTAATCGACGGTGTCGACTCGCATGTCTTCGGCACCGTGGAACACCACGGCGCGGTTACCAGTTGCCATGTCTTTCACTCCTTCGACCGCCCCAGCTCGAAGCGGCCCGTCGAGGGGCCCGTGGATTACGGGTCTGGCTGTAGCTAACCAGAGTGCGGTTGTTTGTTCCAGCCCGATGCAACCGCGTCGGGGCGTCCATGTCGCGAGTTGAATCGCCCCGGGTTCGGTAGAGGCTGTCAGCCGGCGCAAGGATCGACAACATGGCAGCACCAGGGGCTGCCGAAGAGTCGATTGCACCCCAACTCGACCAGCGCGCCATCACACACTGCTCAACCGATGTCGCGGGGCGCTGCTCGTCGCGCACGCCGACTGGTGGTCAGGGGGGTGAGGTTCGCGGCGAAGCGCGCCTTCGGCCCAGACGGAGCCAGATCCGTCCTGGCTGGCGGGCCGGAACGTTACGGCCTGTTCGCCAGCAACGTCCTCAACTGCGCCGCTGCCTCGTTCGCCGCCTGCTCGCTCATCTGCGACGGGTCCAACCCGATCAGCGGGCGAACCTGCAGCATGCAGTCCAGCCTCGCCTGCTGATTTGGGTCGTAGCTGACCTGCGGCAGGCCCTCCTCCTCGGCGATGTCCTCCGCCTCGTCTCGGCCTCGTCCACCATCGTTTTCTCCCACACGCTCGGAATCGGCACAAACGCCACCTGGCTCCAATCCGGGACCGGACTCGCGGGCGGCATCCGCAGTCTCGCCTGCCTCCGGCTCGCCCATTCCGAAAGGCCGAGGACGAGTCATGACGCTCGCCGCGAGGGTGGTCGTGGCGCAAGGGCCGTCATCGATCGTCAGTTGACGCGGGTGGGCAGCTCCTGGCCCGCACGGTGGGCGTCGATGTTGGCAAGGACGACGTCGGCCATCGCGCGGCGCGTCTCGTGCGTCGCGCTCGCGACGTGCGGGGTGATGACGACCGTGTCGAGGTCGCATAGCTCCTGCGGGATGCCTGGCTCGTCGGCGAACACGTCGAGCGCGGCGCCCGCGATCGCGTCATGCTGCAACGCCTCGATGAGCGCCTCCTGGTCGACGACGCTGCCCCGCGCAATATTGACGAGGTAGCCGTTTTCACCGAGGGCGGCGAGCACGTCGGCGTCGACGAGCGCCTTCGTCTGCGCGCCGCCAGGAGTCGCGACGACGAGGACGTCGGCCCATTCGGCCAGCGCCGCGGGGCTCTCCTCGTAGTCGTAGGCGACGTCCTTGCGCGAACGATTGTGGTACCTGATCTCGCAGCGGAACCCTTCGAATCGCGTCGCGATGGCCTGCCCGATGCGGCCGAGACCGAGGATGCCGACCTTCGCTCCGGTGACGCGCCGCTGCAGCGGGTACGGGCCGTCACTCTTCCAACGACCCTGTCGCGCATACCGATCCGAGGCGGAGATGGCGCGCATGACGTCGATCGTCAGGCCGATGGCGAGGTCGGCGACACAGTCGTCGAGGACGTCGGGGGTGTTCGTCACCGGGATGCCACGCGCGGTGGCCGCGTCGACGTCGGTGGCGTCGTACCCGACGCCGAAGTTGGCGATGAGTTCGAGGTTCGGCAACGCGTCGATGAGGCGCGCATCCGCTCCGACGCCCGCACTGCTGACAACGACGCGGATGTCAGCGGCGTGATCGTCGAGCATCGCGCGTCGGTCAGCGCCACCGCGTGGCCAGGTCAAGGCGCCGTCATCGACGAGCTGCTCGACGAGCGGCGGGTACAGCCCGCCGGCGCCCAGGATCAGTGTGTCGCTCATGCCCTCATCGTGGCATCCCGGTCACGCTCGAGCCGATGCGCCCCGCGACGCGCGCGGCACCACGGAGCGGGGCACCCAAGTCCTACGTGTCGGCCGCCAGCGTCTGGGAGACGACGATCAAGGTGCTCTCCGGCAAGCTGTCCGGGCCTGACGACATCACGACCCTCTGCGGGCGGCCGGGCTCTTCGAGTTGCCCGTTCTTCCTTGGCATGCCGATGAGGCGGCGCGCGTCAGCAGCGAACTGCCCCACCGCGACCCGTTCGACGCGATGCTCGTCACCCAGGCAGCCCTCGAAGACCTGACCCTGGTGACAGCCGACCGCCATCTTCTCGGCACCTCGCTCTGCCGCACCCTCGACGCCTCGCGCCGAAGACGACCAAGCGAGCTCCTGGCCGAGCCTGCGAGGTCAGCCCCCACCCCCACGCTGACGACGATCAAGCGAGCCCGCTGGGCGAGCGCTGAGGAGTCAGCGTCAAAGATCATCGAACTCCGGGTGACCGGGCAGCGCGCTCGCGCTGCCCGGTCACCCCGAGTTGCGCAGCGCTGTCGCCAGTCCGTTCATCGTGAGCAGGATGCCGCGTTTGAGTTGGGGGTCATCGTCGCCGGCGCGGTAGCGGCGCAGGAGTTCGACCTGCAGGTGGTTGAGGGGCTCGAGGTAGGGGAAGCGGTTGAAGACGGAACGTTTGAGAGCGGCGTTGTCCCACAGCAGGTCGTCGTGGCCGGTGATCTTCTCGTACATGGCGAGGGTGCGGGCGTGTTCGTCGCGGATCTTGTCGAACACGCGCGTTCGCAGGTCGGCGTCTTCGACGAGTTCGGCGTATTCGGCGGCGAGTCCGAGGTCGGATTTCGCCATGACCTGCGCCATGTTGGAGATGACGGAGCGGAAGAACGGCCAGCGTTCGACGTAGCCGCGCAGTTGCGCGAGGCGCGCGTCGTCGTCACCGATCCAGCGTTCGAGGGCGGTGCCCGTGCCATACCAGCCGGGCAGCATGACGCGGCACAGCGACCACGACATCACCCACGGGATGGCGCGCAGGTCGGCGATCGACGACGTCGGTTTGCGTGAGCTGGGGCGGGAGCCGATGTTGAGTTCGCCGATCTCGGCGACGGGCGTCGACGTCTTGAAGTAGTCGACGAATCCGTCGGTGCGGTGCACGAGGTCGCCGTACGCCTCGCGGGCGAGGGCGGCGATCTCGTCCATCGCGGCGTAGGCGTCGTCGACCTCGGACGGTTCGAGACCCTCGACGTCGAGCAGGGACGACTCGATCGTCGCGGAGACGAGTGCCTCGAGGTTGCGCGTGGCGAGCTTCGGTTCGGCGTACTTGGCGGCGATGATCTCGCCCTGTTCGGTGAGGCGCAGCGAGCCACGCACGGCGCCCGGCGGTTGCGCGAGGATCGCGTCGTAGCTCGGGCCACCACCACGTCCGACGGTGCCGCCGCGGCCGTGGAACAGCCGCAGTCGGATGCCGGCTTCTTCGGCCACCTCGACGAGGTCGAGTTCCGCGCGGTACAGCGCCCAGTTGGCGGCCATGTAGCCGCCGTCCTTGTTCGAGTCGCTGTAGCCGAGCATGACCTCCTGCAGCCCTCCGCCCTTGCGTGCAGGTGCACCCGGGTGCATCTGCACGCAGTGGGTGTCGGCGGGCGGCGCCTTCGAATCGACGAGGGCGCGGTAGGCGGGGACGGCGAGCGCCGCGCGCAGCGTCGTCGCGGAGACCTGCAGATCCTCGATCGTCTCGAACAGGGGCACGATGTTGACGCTGCAGCGCGGACCGTCTGGCGTCACCGTCAGCAGCCCGGCCTCCTTGAGCAGGACGGCCGTCTCGAGCATGTCGGACACGCTCGTGCACATCGAGATGACGTGGTTCGGCACGGCCTTCTCACCGAACGTCCTGACGGCGTGTGCGGCGGCCGCGGTGATCGCGAGTTCCTTCGTCGTCGTCTCGCTGAACGTCGCATTCGGCCCGGCGAGGGGACGGTTGTTCGCGAGCTCCGCGGTGAGCAGCTCGACGCGGGCGTCCTCGTCGAGCGCGGCGTAGTCGTCGCAGACGCCGGCCCAGGCGAACAGCTCCGCGATGGTCGCCTCGTGCGTCTCGGAGTTCTGGCGCAGGTCGAGGCCGTAGAGGTGAAAACCGAACGTGCGCACCGCTTCTCGCAGCGTGGCGAGTCGGTCGTCGGCGATCAGGTCGTCACTGGTGCTGCGCAGCGAGGCGTCGATGACGTCGAGGTCGGCGAGGAACTCCTCGGGCGTCGCATAGGCGACGTACGGGTCGTCAGCCTCACCGCCCTGCCCCGCGCCGACGGCGCCGGCCGGCCCAGCCGCGCCCGCCGCGCCGGGATCGCCCGCATCAGCCCCCACGACGACCCCATGCGTCACCATGAGTCGGTCGTGCACGTACGACAACGCCTGACGGTAGGGCTCGTCGTCGCGCGCGTCACCGGCGTCAGCCGCGTGCTGCGCGAGGGCCAGCAACTCGTCCGTGACGGGCGCCATGCGTCGGGAGAGCGACAGGCTCGTCTGCAGCTTGTCGAGCTCGTCGAGGTAGTGATCGAGCGCCGTCTCCGCGGCACGGCGTGTGGCGTAGGCGACGACGTCACCCGTGACGTTGGGGTTGCCGTCACGGTCGCCACCGATCCACGAACCAGCCTGCAGCACAGGATCATCCGCGATTCCAGCGCCCGGGAGCAGGGCCGCGAACGCGTCACGCAGCTCGGCGTTGAGCGTCGGCATCACCTCGAAGAACGCGGCGTCGTACCAGCGCAGGCCCGCGTCGATCTCGTCGGTGATCGTGATCTTGCTCAGCCGGATGAGGGCCGTCTGCCACAGCGTCAGCACCCACAGCTTGATCTGGCGCAGGTTCTCCGCATCCTCGCTCGGGTCGAGCTGCATGCGCGTGCGCTCCCGCATGAGGCGCTTGATGTGGCTCTGCGCCTCGAAGACGGTGCGGCGGCGCGTCTCCGTCGGGTGCGCCGTGATGACGGGAACGACGGTGGCGCCCGCCAGCCGCTCGGAGGCCGTGTCACCGTCGATATGGGCGCCGGCGAGCTTGCGGAAGGTCGCCGCGAGCGAGCCGTCCTGCGGATCCTCCCCCGCCGCGACGTGAGCGGCGCGGCGACGCTCACGGTGCAGATCCTCCGCGATGTTCGCGAGCAACGCGAAGTGGCTGAACGCTCGGATGACGTGGAGGGCGTCGCGCGTCGACAGCCCCGTCAGCGTGTCGCCGAACGACGCGCGGTCGACCTCCTGACGACGGACCCCGAACGCCCTGACCCGGGCGTCCTCGACGAGGCCGAAGACGCGTTCACCCTCGTGCTCGCGGATGACGTCACCGAGCAACCCGCCGAGCAGACGGATGTCGTCGCGCAGCGGCTCGGTGGCCGAGCGGTCCGCGTCAGTGGTCGTGAAGTGCAGAAGTTCTGACATGTTCGCCAGTATGCCGAGGCCGGCCCCCGCGTTTCAGCGGCGTCCAGGCCGTGTCACACGCCCGAAACACGCTTGCGCCACAGCGTGTTCGAGCTCGGGGGATGCGGCAATGACCTGACGTGCACGAAATGGCGCGGCTGGGCCCTGCGTTCGCCGCGCGATGCAGCCCTCAGGCCGTGACGCGACGCCGGTACGCGAGCACCATGGCGGTCGCCGTCAGTGTGCCGACGATGGCGACGACGAACACGGTGTGGATGTTCGAGACGTCGAGGACGAACGCTCCGAGGGCGGCTCCGCCGGCGATCGCGAAGTTGAAGATGCCCGAATCGAGCGCTGCGGCGGGCTCGGCGTAGGGCCCGGCGCTCGTCAGCACCCAGTGCTGCAGCACGACGGCCATCGCGCCACCGAACAGTCCCCACACGCCCATCGCGAGGGCCGCGACGGCGGGGGTTCCCGACAGCATGAGGCCCGCGATGCCGGCCGTCATGCCGCACGTGACGAGCAGCAGCGCGAGCATCGGGCGACGTCGCATGATGGGCGCTGAGCCGACGTTGCCGAACAACCCGGTGATGCCCATGACGAGCAGCATCGCGCCGACACCCGCGGGGCTGACGTGCGCGAACTCCTGCAGCGCAGGGCTCGCGTAGGTGTACGCGCAGAACTGCGCGACGACGAGCACCGCCGTCACGAGCAGCGCGAGACGCACCGGGCCGATCGACCAGGCGCGGCGGTACCCGTCGGTCGTGAACTTCTCGTCGACGAGCACGCTCGGCACGAGGAACCACAGCGCCACGGCAATGACGAAGCAGAACGCGGCGAGCGCGTAGAACGCGACGTGCCACGTCCACGTCGTGCCGAGCCACGTGCCGATCGGCACGCCGAGGATCGTCGCTCCCGACGCCCCCGCGAACGCGACGGTGGTCGCGAGCGCCGCGCGTTCGGGCGCGACGATGCGGGAGGCGACGATGGCGATGAGCGCCCAGAACACGCCGATGCCGAGCCCGGCGCACAAACGCGCTACGAGGTAGACGGCGACGTTCGTCGCCATCCCGGACGCTGTGGTCGCGGCCGCGACGACGAGCAGTGCCGTGAAGAGCACGACGCGGCGATCGAGGGTGCCGATGGCGAGTGACGTCGACAACCCCATGACGCCGGCGACGGCGCCGGCCAGCGTCACGCCGAGGCCTACGGCTCCTTCGGAGGCGCCCAGGTCGTCGCTGATCAGGGTGAGGACGCCGATCGGCAGCTCCTCGACCGTCACCATCGCGAAGATGCCGAGGGCGAGCACGACCACCCCCGGCCACCCTGACGCCCGCAGACCCCTGTGCTCGTTCATCGCCCTCCTTCGACAAGATGGCCGCCCCACAGGATCGGGGGCGGCAGATGAACTCCCAGTTTCTCAGACCTGGCGCTCTTGGCGAATCGCTGCGCTTCTGGGCGTCAACACCCCGCCCCATCTGCGATTCCTGTCCCCATCCGCGTTTTTCGTCCACATCTGCGATCCAGCGACCCAACGGCGATTCACGGACACATGTGACCGAGAAGCGCCGTTGAGTAGGGGCTGATCGGGACCCAGGTGTCGCGCTCGCCGCCCGGCCCGGCTCCGCGCGGTGTCGGCGACGTGCCCGACGTCGAGGACGGCGATGCTTGACGCGCGGGGTCGATGCGTCACGATGGAGGGGAACATCCATTCCCGAGACGTAGGACGCACCGTGACGGCGCCATCAGCCTCCTCCACCACATCAGCCCCCGACGGCTGGAACGCCTCCGTCGCCGCGAACCCCGACGGCGGCGCATTCTTCCAGCTCGCGGAGTTCGCCGAGATCAAGGCCGACGCCGGGTGGAGGCCCCGCTTCGTCGACGCGGGTGGGGTCGCCGTCATGGTGCTCGAGCGGATCGTCCCGCCGCTGGGGCGGCTGTGGTACGTGCCGCAGGGCCCCGGGCTGGCGGAGGGCAGCGACCCGTCGGGCGTGCTGACGGCGCTTGCCGCGCAGGCGAAGAAGCGCCTCGTCTTCGCGATCAAGTTCGAGCCGCAGCTCGTCGATTCACCCGAGAACCGGGCGGCGCTCGAGGCCGCGGGCGCTCACCGCACGACCGACGTCCAGCCCACGTTCTCGACGGTGTGGCTCGACATCCGGCCCGACGCCGAGACCCTGCTCAAGGGCTTCGACTCGAAGGCGCGCTACAACATCCGCCGCGCCGTCAAGGACGGCGTGACGACCGCCGAGGCGCCGATCGACGACGCCTCGTGCCGCACGTTCTACGACCTGTTCGTCAAGACGGCCGAGGGCCGTTTCGTCATCCGCCCCTACGAGTACTACCGCACGTTCTGGCAGACGTACGCGCGCGACGGCCGCGGCGCCTTCTTCTTCGCCTACTACGAGGGTGAGGTCATCTCGGCAGACTTCGTCATGATCAACGGCCACCTCGCGAGCCGCAAGGACGCGGCGTCGGTGCCCGTCAAGAAGGTGCGCGGCGCCGCGGCGCTTCTCGTGCTCGACACGATCAAGGCGCTCAAGGAGCGCGGCGTCACCGACTACGACCTGTGCGGCGCCCCGCCCTCGGATCGCGCCAAGGACGAGACGCACCCGCTCTACGGCGTCGGACAGTTCAAGACGGGGTTCAACAAGGAGATCACCGACTACGTCGGCACCTGGCTGCTGCCCGTGATGCCGCTGCAGGCGAAGGCGTGGGAGGCCGGCGTCGAGAAGGCTGTGCGCAAGGCCCACTTCGTCGTGAAGAAGACGCCGTACTTCTGATCGGCGCCCGCGCATCCTGCGATTCGGGGTGAGATGCCGCGCGGGGCGAGAATAGGCCACGATGAATGCCCTCTTCGACCTCGACGCCATCGGACGCGGGCTGCCCTTCGCGACGGCCACCGCTGAGTTGACGCGCGCTCTCGACGCGGGCGCGTGCGTCGTCCAGGCCCCGCCCGGCACGGGCAAGACGACGCTCGCGCCGCCGCTCGTCGCGAACTGGCTCGCTGAGCGAGGCGACGCATGGCGCGACGTCGACACCGCAGCGGCCCGTGGAGTGACGCCCGGCCGAGCGGGCCGCGTCATCGTCACCCAGCCGCGCCGCGTCGCCGTACGCGCTGCCGCACGGCGTCTGGCCCAGCTGACGGGGACGCGTCTCGGTGACGTCGTCGGCTACGCAGTGCGCGGCGAATCCCGCTCGAGCACAGCGACACTCGTCGAGTTCGTCACGCCCGGTCTGCTCGATCGGCGCCTGCTCGCCGACCCCGAACTGACGGGCGTCGGCGCCGTCATCCTCGACGAGGTGCATGAGCGCTCGATCGAATCCGACGTCGCGTTCGGCCTGCTCGCCGACGTACGCGCGCTGCGTGACGATCTCGTCGTCGTCGCGATGTCAGCGACGCTCGACGCACCGCGTTTCGCCGATCTCCTCGCCGCGACCACCACGTCGGGTGAGGCACCCCTCGTCGATTGCCCGTCTGCGCTGCACCCGCTCGACGTGCGATGGGCGCCGTTCGACTCGCCCCGCCTCGACGCGCGCGGCGTCACCCGGGCCTTCCTCGAGCACGTCGCGCGCATCACGACCCGCGCGCTGGATGATGCCGACACTCATGCCGGCGGGCGTGGCACTGCCGCAGCGACGGACGCCGTCGCCAACTTGGCCGGCTTGCGGGGCTGCGACGCGCTCGTCTTCCTCCCAGGTGCGCGCGAGGTGTCGATCGTCGCCGAGCAGGTGCGGCAACTGCGCCCCGAACTCGACGTGCTCGAACTGCACGGGCGCATCGACGCTGCCGAGCAGGATCGCGCGACGGCCGGTCGCGGACCCGGCGAACCGCGCCGCGTCGTCGTCTCCACCGCCCTCGCGGAGTCGTCACTGACGGTGCCCGGCGTGCGCCTCGTCGTCGACGCCGGGCTCTCGCGCGAACCTCGACGCGACGTCGCGCGCGGCATGAACGGCCTTGTCACCGTGGCGTGTTCGCGCGCCAGCGCGGTGCAGCGTGCCGGCCGTGCGGCCCGTCTCGGGCCCGGCATGGCGGTGCGTTGCTACGACGAGCAGACGTTCGCGCGCATGCCCGAGCATGTCACGCCCGAGATGGCGACGAGCGACCTCACCGACGTCGCCCTGACGTTCGCGGCGTGGGGCACGCCGGGCGGCACCGGGCTTTCCCTGCCGACGCAACCACCTGCGCCCGCCCTGCGCGAGGCGACGCACACCCTCGTCGGCCTGGGCGCGCTCGACGCTGACGGTCGCATCACCGCCCTCGGCAGGACGCTCGTCGAGGTACCCGCCGACCCGCGGCTCGCCCGCGCCTTGCTCGTCGCGGCCGAGCGAATCGGCGCCCGATCGGCCGCGGAGTACGTCGCTGCACTCGCCGACGACGTCCGCTCGAGGGACGCCGACCTCGACCACGCGATCGCCGAGCTGCAGGGGGCGGCCCGTTCGAGGTGGGTGCGCGAGAGCGAACGCCTCACGCTCGTCGTCGCGGCCGGCTCGAACGACGCCGCCGCCACCCCGGACCCCGGGTGGGCGCCCGGACACGCCGCGGCATCTCGACGGGCTCGCTCCGTGGACGCCGAGACCGAGAGCGACGCCGGTCTCGTCATCGCTCTTGCGTATCCGGAACGCGTGGCGCATCGCGTCGCCGAGGGCGTCTACCTCACGGCGTCGGGAACCCGTGCGGGGCTAGACGATTCACCGTTGACCGAGTGTGAGTGGTTGGCTGTCGCGGACGTCGCGCGTTCCGATGGTCGCGCCGCGCGTGGGACGGGCGCCGTCATCCGGTTGGCGGCCCCGATCACTCGACAGATCGCGGAGGACGCAGCGGCGCACCTGCTCGTCGACGAGGTGCGCGCGACGTGGGACGCGACCTCCGGCAAGATCGTGGGGCGGCGTGTCAAGGCGCTCGGCGCGATCGAGTTCTCGGCGACACCAACGTCCCCGACGCCGGAAGTGGCGCGACAAGCCGTCGCGAATGCTCTTGCAGCGCAGAGGCTTTCGTTGCTGACATGGAGCGATGCTGCAGCGGCGCTGCGACGTCGTCTGGCTTTCCTGCACCACCACCTCGCCGACCCGTGGCCCGCGATGGACGACGACACACTGCTCGCCCGACTCGACGAATGGCTCGCCCCGGAGCTCGACCGCCTCGCCCGTGGGGGGAAGCTCGCCTCCATCGACCTGACGGAACCGCTGCGTCGCCTGCTGCCCTGGCCCGAGGCGACACGTCTCGACGAGTTGGCACCCGAGCGGCTGCGTGTGCCCAGCGGCTCCAGCGTGCGCATCACCTACCCACCTCTCGACGAACCGGGCGGCCCGCCCATCGTCGCAGTGAAACTGCAGGAGTGCTTCGGGCTGACGCAGACCCCGCGCCTCGCCGACGGGCGCGCACCTGTGCTGTTCCACCTGCTGTCGCCTGCGCAGCGACCCGTCGCCGTCACCGACGACCTCGCCTCGTTCTGGGCCGGGCCCTACGCGGGCGTGCGCGCCGACATGCGCGGCCGCTACCCGAAGCATCCGTGGCCCGAGGACCCTCTCACACACGTCGCGACGGCGAAGACGAAGAACCGCCTCTGACGCCCGGCGGCACTTCGGAGGCACAATCCTGCATGGCCGAGTTGCAGTCCCCCAACTCCCAACTCGAGGGGCACAATCCTGCATGGCTGAGTTGCAGTCCGCAACTCACCGGCCGACAGCCTCAACCCGCCTGGCGACGCCGCAGCTCTGACGTCCGCGTCACGCCGGCGCAGCCGTCACTCCTCGTGCAGCCACTCGTCGAGCACGCGGGTGGCGAACGGCAGCATGATGTAGGTCATGAGCGGCGTGAGGATCGACGTCTGGATCAGCGTGCGCAACACGACGTGCAGGCTCGCGATGTGCGGCTGCAGCAGGTAGGCGGCAAGCACCGACATCGGGAAGAACACCGCCCAGATCATCGTGGCCTGCTTCCACCGCGGCGGCGCGAGACGACGGCCGGGCGCGGGCGCTTCGCCGGGCAGGACGACGTCACTGCTGTGCGACGGCTCGTCGAACCATCCCTCGATGCCGACGCGCTTCTCGCCGCGGGTGTGCTGCACGATGTCCGCACCGAACGACAACCACCAGGCGCGCTCGGGGCTGCGATCCCACGCGTCGAGGCATGCCTGATTGCGGAAACGACACAGCATGTGCCATTCCTGCGAGTTGCTCGACGAGCGCACCCACCCGGTGCCGAGGAAGCCCTCGAACTTCTCCGCCATCGCCATGCCGGCATGCACCCAGGCCAGCACCTGAGTCTCGTTGTCGGTGCTCATGTGGCGCGTGAACGACACCGTCACGGGCGCCTCGTCAGGCGCGGTCGGCGCGGCAGCGACAGCATTCGTCATACCCGTCATCGTCGGGCATGCACGGCGCAGACAACGAACCGAACCGGTGTCACATGCGTCACGCCGACGACGCTCGCCGCCCAGGCAGCACGCCCCTGGGCACCCGCGCCGCCCACCCTTATCACCCCCACGACGATCGGCGCTCGCCGCCCGCGCGGCGCACCTCAGATGTTCATCTCGTCCGCCCTCGTCACGGGGGCATCGCACACGAAACCCCGGCATACGTACGCCGTCGTCTGGCCGTCGACCGCAGGGCGATCTGCCAGCAACGGCACCCCGCCGGCGTCGGCAGCGCCACGAACACGCACCAACCCCGGACCCGTCGAACGCCAGGCGCGCAGCCACATCTCATCCGCCTCGGCCGCATCAAGCGGCCCATCGCCGGACCCCGCAGCCGCACCCCCATCCGCAGGGTCGACGACGGCGACCTGCACCGGCCCCGCAGCGAGCGCCTCCGCCGCAGCGAGCGCCCAGCCGGCGAACCGCGGGTTCGACGCCATCACACCCACGAGGCCGGACAGGCAGGCAAGAGCTCGCACGCGGTAATCGCCGTGCCCCGTCAGAGCGAACGCCATGACGTACGCCGAGGCGAGCGACGACGCGCCGCACGGTTCGGCGTTGTCGCCGTCGGAGCGCGGCCTGATGAAGAGCTGCGACGCGTCCGACCCCGTGTCGTACACGGTGTCGCCGTCGAAGAACAGGCGCGCCGCGTCGTCGAGCAGACCGATCGCCACCTCGGCATGGCGCGTCTCGCCATTCGCCTGATGCAGCACCAGCAGCCCCTCGGCGAGGTTGCCGTAGTCATCGGCGCAGGCGAGCGCCTCGCTCACCCGGCCTTTGAGCGACGCCCGCCGCAACCGGCCGTCGACGACGTGGGTCGCGAGCACGACGTCAGCCGCCTCCCGCGCCGCCGCCACCCACGAGGGTTGTTCGAGGATCATCCCGGCCTCGGCGAGCGCGGCGATGGCGAGGCCGTTCCATGACGTGACGACCTTGTCGTCACGGGCCGGCTGCGGGCGCTCGGCCCGCACCGAGCGCAGCCTGGCCCGAACGTCTGACCACCACGCGTCCGGGGAGCGGTCACCCAGCACCTCGGGCGAGAAAAGCTCGGCGGGGTCACGACGCAGCTGCAGGGTCGAGCGGCCGTCTTCGAACGTGCCGTGACGGGTGACGCCGAGAAGCTCAGCGGCGCGCGCGCCGTCGCTGCGGCCCAGCACCTCGACGAGCTCCTCCGCGTTCCATACGTAGGTGAGGCCTTCGACGCCGTCGGTGTCAGCATCGAGCGCGGAGGCAAACGCCCCCTCACTGGTGCCGAGGCGCCGCATGATGAAGTCGGCCGTCTCGTAGGTCACGCGACGCGCCCAGTCGTCGCCGGTCGCGCGCCACAGATGCGCGTACACCCGCAGCAGTTGCGCGTTGTCGTACAGCATCTTCTCGAAGTGCGGCACGACCCAGTCGGCGTCGACGCTGTAGCGCGCGAACCCTCCGTCGAGCTGGTCGTACATGCCACCGCGCGCCATCGCCTCGCCCGTGCGGCGAGCCATCGCGAGGGCGTCCGCGTCGCCCGTGCGGGCGTGGTGACGCAGCAGGTGCTCGAGCGTCATCGACGGCGGGAACTTGGGCGCGCCACCGAAGCCGCCCCGGCTGTCGTCGAACTGGCGACGCAGGCCGACGACGGCACGCGTCAGATCGACCCCCACGAGCTGTCGCTCAGCCCGATCGCCCTGCCCGAGCAGGTCATCTCCCCCAGGCCCCAAACCCGTCGCGTCGGCACGCGAGCGCGTCTGCATCGCCTCGACGATGGAACGCGCTGCTCCCTCGACGCGCGCCCGATCGTCACGCCACAACTCACCGATCGAGTGCAGCAGCGACGAGAACTGCTCACGCGGGAAGTAGGTTCCGGCGTAGAAGGGCTCACCGTCCGGCGTCAGCAACACCGTCATCGGCCAGCCGCCGTGCCCGGTGAGCGCCTGCGTGACGTTCATGTAGACGGCGTCGACGTCGGGGCGCTCCTCACGATCGACCTTGACGGCGACGAACCCCTTGGCGAGCTGCGCCGCAATGGCTGCGTCCTCGAACGACTCGTGCGCCATGACGTGGCACCAGTGGCACGCCGCGTAGCCGACGGACAGCAGCACGGGCACGTCACGATGTCGCGCCTCGGCGAACGCCTCGTCTCCCCATTCGTGCCAGTCGACGGGGTTGTCGGCGTGCTGACGCAGGTAGGGGCTCAGCGAGGCAGCGAGTCGGTTGGCCATGACCCCAAGCTAGGACCCGACACCGACAACCGCGTCATCCCAAGGGATTCAGCATGCAGAGCGCCCCCGTCACGATCATCACGTGAAGGGGGCGCACATCGTCAGGTATGCGGTTCAGGCGGCCCGCGACAACTCGGCCGCCGGCTCGAGCGCCGCGACGGGCGCCTCGTCGGTCTCAGCGTCCGGCGTGACCATGACGTCGTCGAACATCCGTGTCTCGACTCCCGCCATCACGAAGACGAGAACGAACATGGTCACGACGACGAGAACGGCCAGACCCAACGCTGCTCCAAGGCTCATGCCTCCACCCTGACAGGTTTGCGCTCATAGCGGAACCCCGACGCGCGGCGGGGGATGGTTGCATTGACGTATGTCACATTCGCCGGAGCCCGGGCGGCCAACGCGCCCGAGGCACGCCTTCATCGTGACGCCATCGCAGCGCCATCAGGCGGTCACCGGCCCGACGCGTCCCGTTCCACCAGCTCGCGCATGGCGCGCTCCTGCTCGGACGATTCCCATTCGACGTCGTCGAGCAGCCGGTGGATCTCGTCGATGACGCGCTGCACGCCCGCCTCGGAGATCAACCCCAACTCGTGAGCCTTGGCGGCCGCACCGACGTAGGTGTCGACCACCCAGATCCCCTTCGCGGCGAGTTCGGCGCGGCGTCCGGCATCCAGGGCCACGACGTCGTGGATGAAGACGGCCTTGACGACGTCACCGTGCGCCTGCAAGATCTGCTCGCCGACGGCGATGTCCCCCTGCCCCGAATCGCCGACGAACACGAGGTCGTACTCGGGAAACAAGGTCGCGTAGTGCGCGATGTTGGCGACCTTCTTCGCGGCCATCGCGTCGTGCGTCGCAAGATGGAAGATGCTGCCCGTCATGATCGACAGATCCGCGAACCCGGCCTTGGTGAGTGACTCGCGGCTGTAGCTCTTCATCAACCCCAGGGCATCCGCAGGCCGCGCCGTGACGAACGTCAGGTCACCGCGCGAGAGCGGCGCGTCACGAGGTCCGAGGTCGAGTGCTTCGTAGAACGCGATGATGCCCGGGATGACGGTTCCGCGCGGGTAACGCGTCTCGTGGATCTTCGCCAGGGCGGTGTCGTCGATGTCGGACAGGGTCTTCGCCTGCCGCTCACCCTCGAGCGACGAGGACGCGGCGAAGTGGTCGAGAATCTCGGCGCGGATGGCGTCGTCGTCGATGTCGGCGAAGACGAGACCCTCCAGATCGTGTCGGCCCTTCGCGAGGTTGAGCGTGTTCTTCAGGTGCGTCAGGTCGTTGCCCGTGTGGGCGAGCAGCATGTCACGGATCGCGCCCTCCATCGCAGCCGACGTCGCGCCGCCCTGCATCCCGTGGATGACGGCGACCTGCGCCGCCATGCTCAACTCGTGACGCCTCGTGCGGGTGAGCAACTCGATGAGGGCGGTCTCGTTGTCGGGGCCGATGAGGCGGTCGTCCATGTCGTCGAACAGCTTGGCCGCGTCGACGTTCTCGAGGACGTCGTTCAGCTCACCGGCGGGCGCCTCGCGCAGCAGCGTGAGGATCTGCTTCTCATCACGTCGCCCCGTCGGGCCGTCGAGAAGAGAATTGACGAGATCGAGCGTGGCACCCACGAGGCCTCCCCTGGCCGAACGGCTGACGGCAGCCGATCACGGCGCCACCCGGGCGCACCACGCCCGCGGCGACAGCTTATCGAGCCTCGACGCGGCGCCCCGCACCTCACCGACACACCGCGCGGGATACTCGCCCGCCCGCGAGTTCGGCGTGCCACAGTGAGTGCATGAGCGACACCATCACCGTGAAGAAGAACACCGAGACCCACCGCTACGAGGGTTTCCTCGACGACGAGCAGGTCGGGTTCGCCGACTACCGCGAGGACGGCGACGTCGTCACGATGCCGCACACGATCGTGCCGGAGCGCTTCGGTGGCCGCGGTTTCGCGAGCCAGATCGTCCGTTTCGCGCTCGACGACGTGCGCGCGGCCGGCAAGAAGGTCGACCCGGTCTGCCCGTACGTCGCGTCGTGGATCGACAAGCACCCCGACTACGCGGACGTGCGCGTCACGGCCTCCTGAGCGGGCGGTTCGTGGCCCCAACGGCGCGCGAACACCGCGAGGTCCTCGACACCACGCGTCGACGACGCCGTCGGCGCGTGCAATACGTGCGCGCCACCGACTCATGCCATGGACAGCCCGGCCTGCTCGGCGCGCATCGCGAGATCGAGGTCGCCGATGGCCGGGTCGCGGTAGTCGGGGGCAGAAACCACCGAGCAACCGCCACTCGCGCACGCGGACGGCGAAGTTGCCCGACAGGAGCAACCGATGGTCCTCGTTCGCGTGCACGTCACCAGGAGGCGGGAACGCGCGGCGCGGGTGCGGGTCGACGAGCTGCGCGACTCTGCGTCGTTTCATGGCCGCCAGGTCATCATCGGCCGACAGGTAGGTGATGGGGCCGTTGAACAACCACCCGCGGCTCGTGCCGCACACGGCAAAGGCGTCGCGATACGCCTCGAGGAACCCTGGTAGTGGGATGCTGCGCGAATCGGGATGGATGAAACCCTCACACCCCTGAGCGATGGCGATGCTGGCACCCATGTTGCCCGCCCGACCGATCATCAAGTCGGCCGCGTCGAGCTCGTGCAGCTGTACGTCGGGATCGTTCGCGAGCAAGGCGATCGATCGCGCTCACGCGAGATCGTCCACGACGACGTGCGGGACGCCGGATGCGACGTCGCGGAGGAATCGCCGCTGCTGCTCGAGCGAACCCAGATCTCCCGACGTCGCCGTCACGAAGGCGAGACGCGGCGGTGCTGACGAGGGTGTAGGAGACCACTGGGGCTTCGCGCGGAGGCAACGCTGAGGCACGCAAGACCTTCCGAGACATCCGCGACGAGGTCGTCGACACCCCGGTAACGAATCGCTTCTATCCCAAAATGCGACCCACATCTGAAAATTAGTCGCCGGTACAGCTCGAAACCGAACACCGCGCGCTGGCCGAGTCAGCGCAGCCTGTCAACGCGCCCAGCCGGTCAACCCGCCGTCAGGAGTGCGAGCGGGTGCGCGTGAGATCCGCCTCGAGCGGGTCGACCTTCTTCGACTTCGTCATGAGCTTGTGGCCGGCCCACACGGCGAGGAACAGCGGCAGGCCGATGTAGCTCTCGAGCAGGCCGCCGGGGTCGACGGTGCCTTCGAAGATCAGGTCTTTGTTCTGCAGCACGATGACGAGCGCGCACATGCCGAGCGCGACGACCGGCCCGAGCGGGTACCACTTCGCGCGGAACGGCAGATCCTCGACGCGGCCACCTTGTGCGACGTACGCCTTGCGGAACTTGAGGTGGCTCCACGCGATACCGCACCACGTGATGAACCCCGCGAGACCGGAGGCAGCGACGAGCCAGCCATAGGCGTCGGACGAGAGCAGGCTCAGCCCGTAGCAGCCGAGCGCGACGAGGGCCGTCAGCAGCAGCGCCGGCATCGGTACGGAACGGCGGTTGGTCTTGAGCAGGAAGCGGGGCGCCATGCCCTTCTGGGCCATCGCGTAGAGCATGCGGGTCGAGACGTAGAGACCGGACGAGCCGGCCGACAGGATGGCGGTGAGAATGACCGCGTTCATGACGCTCGCCGCACCGACCACGCCGACCTTCTCGAAGATCAGCGTGAACGGCGACGCCTGGATGTCGCCGTCAGCGGCATTGACGAGGCGCGGGTCGGTGTACGGCAGCAGGAAGCCGATGACGACGAACGCGCCGATGTAGAAGATGAGGATGCGGAAGAACACGGCGCGGATGGCCTTCGGGATCGTCTTCTCGGGCTCGTCGGCCTCACCGGCGGCGACACCGATCATCTCGGTGCCCTGGAAGCTGAATCCGGCGATCATGAAGATGGCGATGATGCCCGAGAACCCGCCGACGAACGGCGCCTGGCCGGTGGTCCAGTTCTTCGTGCCGGGCGCCTCCGTCATGATGCCGAAGATCATGAGGACGCCGACGGTGAGGAACACGAGGACGGTGATGACCTTGATCGAGGCGAACAGGAACTCGCTCTCGCCGAAGGCGCGAACACTGATCGCGTTGATGGCGAACAGGATGGCGAAGAAGACGAGCGCGACGAGACGCTGGTCGACGTCCGGCGCCCAGTAGTTGACGACGGCGCCCGCCGCCGCGATCTCCGCCGCGACCGTGATCGCCCAGTTGAACCAGTAGTTCCAGCCCTGCGCGAAGCCGAAGCTGCGGCTGACGAATCGGGTGCCGTACGACTCGAACGAGTTGGCGAGCGGCAGATACGTCGACATCTCGCCGAGGCTCTGCATGAGCAACCACACCATGAACCCGATGACGCCGTACGCGACGAGCGCGCCGCCGGGGCCCGCCTCGTGGATCGAACCGGCGGAGGCGAGGAACAGGCCCGTCCCGATGGCGCCGCCGATGGCGATCATGTTGAGGTGGCGCGCATTGAGGTCGCGTCGCAGCTCGTTCTGACCACCCGCGCCAGGCGTCGGGTCGGCGACGGAGCCCGCGGGCCCTGACGGCTCGGCGGGCGTGGAATCGGCCTGTGTGGCCATGGCGTCTCCTGCGAGATCGAGAAGTGGATGACGCGGCGTGAGGACCGGTCGTTCGGTTCCTCGCCGGGCACCTGCCCGGCGGGCGAGCCGGGCTCAGAGTAGCAACGCGAGCCGCCCGGAGAAGGGGCGACACGGGGGCCGACAACCCCTGCTGCGGCGTGAGATGTGCGGCAAATCACATCTTCGCGACAAAGCTGTGGCGCCGCGCTGCCTCAGCGCTGCGGAACCTCGCAGATCGGGGCCGCAAGGCGTCCGAGCACTGGACATTCCGGGGCATCGGCGATGGGATGAGAACCGTTTTTTCCCATTCGAGACGAACACCCACGAGCGACGAATGCGCTGCGGGCCCGGCTTCGCCCACCCGAACGTGCGCAGGAGAAACACACATGTCCCATACCGCTTCCGCCGCACCGGACGGCGAGCCCCGCGAGCTCGAACGCGACCACATCACCGTGGTCGAGAAAGCTCCACTCAAGAAAGCCATCACGGGCGCCACCATGGGCAACCTCATGGAATGGTACGACTTCGGCATCTACGGCTACCTCGCCGCCACGATGACGAAGGTGTTCCAGCCCGAGGGTGGCGACGACTCGACGAAGATGATCATCACCTTCGCCGTGTTCGCCGTCAGCTTCCTCGCCCGCCCCTTCGGTGGCCTCGTCTTCGGCCCCCTCGGCGACAAGATCGGGCGTCAGAAGACGCTCGCCATCACGATGCTCGCCATGTCGATCGCGACGGGCGCCATCGGTCTGCTGCCGTCGTTCTCGACCGCCGGCTGGTGGGCGTTCGCCGGTCTCATCATCTGCCGCCTCATCCAGGGCTTCTCCACCGGCGGTGAGTACTCGGGCGCAACGACGTTCGTCTCCGAGTACTCCCCCGACAAGCGTCGCGGCTACTTTTCGAGCTTCCTCGACACCGGTTCCTACCTCGGTTTCGCGGTCGGCGCCGCCGTCGTCGCGCTGTTCAGCATCGGCCTCGGCTCCGAGACGATGGACGACTGGGGCTGGCGCATCCCGTTCCTGCTCGCTCTGCCGTTCGGCCTGCTCGCCATGTACTTCCGCATGAAGATCGACGAGTCGCCGACGTTCGAGAACACGCAGGCCGCCAACGAGGCAGCCGAGAGCAACGACGCCATCGACGAGTCGCAGACGCAGCTCGGCCCGGTCGGCATCATCAAGCACCACTGGCGCCCGCTGCTCATCGCCATGGCGCTCGTCGGCGCGACGAACACCGCCGGCTACTCGCTCACGTCGTACATGCCCGGTTACCTCGAGAGCAACCACGGCTACACCACCCTGGGTGCCGCTGCAGCCACCATCCCGGCGCTCGTGGCGCTCTCCCTGGCCGTGCCCTTCGTCGGGCGCTTGTCGGACAAGATCGGCCGCAAGCCCGTCTACTGGATCGCGATCATCTCGACGCTGCTGTTCACCTACCCGGCCTACATGATGATGGAGAACCAGACGCTGGCCTTCGTCGCGATGTTCATGCTGGCCTTCTCCGTCTGCTTCTACGTCGCGATGTCGGCCTCGACGCTGCCCGCGCTGTTCCCGACGGCCTCACGCTTCGGCGGCATGGCGCTGTCGTACAACATCGCCGTCTCCCTGTTCGGCGGCACCGCGCCGATGATCAGCGAAGCGCTCGTCAAGTGGACCGGCAGCAAGAACGCGCCGGCGCTCTACACGATGTTCTTCGCCGTGCTCGGCGGCATCGCATTGCTCGCGATGAAGGAGTCGGCGCGCAGACCGCTGCCGGGTTCGATGCCGACGGTCGCCTCCGACGAAGAGGCCCACGAACTCGTCGAGACGCAGCACGACAACCCCGACATCGTCCACGAGGACCTGCCGTTCGACGCGCACGACGCCGCGAACGCGGCAACCGCGGGGACCACTTCGGACGCCGAGAAGCACTGACGTCCGCTGCCGCGAGCGCTGAGTCCACAGCGCTCGCAGCCACGAAGGCCGCCACCCGATCGGGGTGGCGGCCTTCGCCGCCGTCTCGCCGCGACCACCGCTCGTTCAGTCGCCCTGGTTCGCGTGCTCGTGCAGCAGCTTGGTGACCTCGCGGCGCAGCACCTTGCCCATCGGGTTCGTCGGCAGTTCGTCGACGACGACGAAGCGACGCGGCGCCTTGTACGCCGTCAGCTTGCCCTTGACGTGGCGGCGCAGCGCCTCGGCGTCAGCATCGGTGTGGCCGTCGGCGAGCACGACGGCGGCGACGACGTCCTCACCGCCCGCGGTGGCGGGCAGCCCGACGACGGCGGCGTCAGCGATCGAGTCGTGTTCGCGCAGCACGCCTTCGACCTCACTCGGGTAGACGTTGAAGCCACCCGTGACGATCATCTCCTTGATGCGGTCGACGACCGTCAGGTAGCCGCCCTCACCCATCTCGACGACGTCGCCGGTGCGGAAGAAGCCGTCGTGGAACGCCTCCTGCGTCGCCTCGGGCTTCTTGTAATAGCCACCGAAGACCTGCGGACCCTTGACGAGCAGCTCGCCCGGGCCGGAATCCGGCGCGTCCTTCGTGACGTCCTCGGGGTCGGCGAGGCGGATCTCGACGTCGGGGAACGGCACGCCGATCGAGCCGGCGCGACGATCGTCGGAGATGGGGTTGCCGACGACGACTGGGCTCGTCTCGGTGAGGCCGTAGCCCTCGATGAGGTGGCCGCCCGTCGCCTTCTCCCAGCGTTGCACGAGCGCGGACGGCAGCGACATCGCGCCCGACAGGCCGATGCGGATGCCCTCGAGGCTGATGTCGCGCTTCTCCGCCTCGTCGAGGATGCGGGCGTACAGCGGCGGTACACCCGGCGCGAACGTCGGGGTGCGACGCTTCACGGCGTCGATGATGAGCGGCACCTCGGGGGCGGGCAGCATGAGCAGGCACGCGCCGAGGTTGATGCCCGCGAGGACGCCGATCGTCAGGCCGTACGCGTGGAACATCGGGAGGACGACGAGGAACGTCTCCTCACCGTCACGCAGCTGCGCCCACGCCTTGCCCTGCAGGCAGTTGGCGGCGAGGTTCGCGTGCGTGAGCGGGACGCCCTTGGGGGTGCCGCTCGTGCCCGAGGTGTAGAGCATGATCGCCGGGTCACCGGCCGATGGCTTGGGGTGGTCGGCGGGCAGCGTGCCGCGTGATAGCAGGTCGTTCCAGCTCAGCAGGCCCTCGGGCGCCGGGCCGGTGAGGCGCTCGCGCGACTCGCGCGCCTTCTTCACCGGCAGGCGCAGCGCGAGACGCTTGACGAACGGCAGCTCCGCCGTCACGTCGATCGCGACTATGTGGCGGACGCCGTTCTCCTGCGCGAGGTCGACGAGCATCGGGCTGATCTTGTCCCATGCGATGACGACCTCGGCCTCGTGGTCCTCGAACGGCGCGCGCAGCTCACCGATCGTGTAGAGCGGGTTGTGCTGCACCGCGATCGCGCCGATGCGCATGATCGCCTGCGTGACGACGACGTTCTGCGGGCAGCCAGGCAGCAGGACGGCGACGCGGTCGCCCGCCGTCACACCGAGGTCCAACAGACCGGCCGCGGCGGCGTCGACCTGAGCCTTGAGCTGGTCGTACGTCGTGACGCGCCCCATGAAGTCGATGGCCGGGCGCTCGCCGAATCGCGCGACGGCGGAGTCGAACTGATCGACGAGCGTCGCCATGCCGTAATCGAGGCGCAGGGGCACACCGGGCGAGTAGGAGTTCGCCCACAGCGCGTTCGTCAGCATCGTCGTCATCCTCCATCGGCGCGTCGCGCCTCGTCACGGCTGGTCTCGTCACAGCACGAGGTGCCGAGCGGGATCGCCGGCACCGTCTTCGAGTGTATGCCCCGTCACGTCGAGCTTCTACACCCGTAGTACCCATCGGCGATTCCTGTCCCCTCCTGCGAACTACGTCCCCGGTCGCGATTCCTGTCCCCTGTGCGATTTTCGGTCACATTCGCGAATCCCGTCCCCACCTGCGGAACTGCGGCGCGGTGCAGGATGGGTGCCATGAACACCGTGACAGTCCATGAGGCCCCCTCCGTCGAGATCGTGCGTGGCGACATCACGACCGAGCAGGTCGACGCCGTCGTCAACGCCGCGAACTCGGGCCTGCTCGGCGGTGGCGGCGTGGACGGTGCCATCCATGCCGCAGCAGGGCCGCAGCTGCGCGAGGAGTGTCGCAAGCTGCGCGCGACACGGCTGACGGGCGGATTACCGACCGGCGAGGCCGTCATCACCGGCGCGGGGCGGATGCCCGCGCGCTACGTCATCCACACTGTCGGCCCGAATCGTCATGCGGGCCAGACGGATCCGGCTCTTCTAAGCTCCTGTTTCGCCGAGTCATTGCGGATCGCCGACGAGGCGGAATGCCGCTCCGTGGCCTTTCCCGCCATCAGCGCGGGCGTGTACGGCTGGGACGTCGAAGAGGTCGCGTGCATCGCTCTCGAGGTGGCGCGTTCCGCCCGATGTGCACATGTCCGGTTGATCCGTTTCGTGCTGTACGACGATCGCGCACTCGCCGCTTTCGAACGTGCTGCCGACCGAGCCTGACCGCATCCCGGCCAAGGCGAGTCGGATCTCTCTCGGGCAGACCAACGGCAGGGTGCGGGGAGCGTTCCTGCGGGCCGGTTGGGTGGCCACGTTCGATGGCTTGTCGGCGCCGCGTGGTTGGCTTCGACCATGGAGCTGAACGAGTGGAGTGGACGCATCGAGGGCATCTCGGCTGCGTACGGCGAGTACTTCGCTGTGGAGCGCACGCCGGAGTGGGTCCTGCTCGAGCTCACCGAGGAGGTCGGGGAGCTCACGCAGGCCTATCTCGCATCGAGCGGGCAGGGTCGAAACCGGGGCAAGAGCGACGACGAGCTGCGCCAGGACCTCGAGGGTGAAGTCGCCGACGCGTTCGCCATGATCCTGGTCTTCGCGCGGAGCGCGGGTATCGACATCGAATCAGCGCTGACGACGAAGTGGTTGCCGTGGGAGAAGTTCCACACCGATCGAGCCGCAGGTCTGGCCCCCGAGCCACTCGCCCATCGGTGGCCCGAGCCGTCCGACGATGACCCGCAGGCGCCGTCATGACCGTCGCGAGCCCTCCCCTGCTGCGCGGTGACGGCGCGAGCGCGCAGAATCGTCGGTCAACCCGCCTCGCGACGCCGCTGGGCGACATGCTCGTCGCCGTGAGCGATGACGGAGTGCTCGGCGCCTACTTCGACGGCCAGGCGCATCAGCCGGACGCGGCGTGGTTCGGGGCGCGAGTGGAGCAGCGTGACGATGCCCTCCTCGACGCCGTCGCGCAGCAACTCACCGCCTGGTTCGCTGGGGAGCGGACCGATTTCGACCTTCCGCTCGCTACGCTCGGCACCCCGTTCCAACGCAGCGTCTGGGAGCTGTTGCTGCAGATCCCTCCCGGCGAGACGACGACGTATGGCGAGCTGTCGGCGTCGCTCTCACCCGACGGAGTCGCCACCCCTGGCCAGGCACAGGGCGTCGGGCAGGCCGTCGGTCACAACCCGATCAGCGTCATCGTGCCGTGCCACCGCGTCGTCGGCTCGGGCGGTTCCCTCGTCGGCTTCGCCGGCGGCCTGGATCGCAAACGCTGGCTCCTCGCCCACGAGGAGAGCGAGACGACCCGTGAATCCCGTTTGTTCTGAACGGTTCTCGCGCCGCTCGGCTCGGTTGCGAAAAAAGTTCTCTCGCCGACCTCACACTTCGTCGTTCTCGGACGACTCCTGAGTGATGACACAGCAACCGCTCTTCCACGAGATCGTGGAACGCCATGGGCCGACGGTTCTGCGCGTGTGCGCCGCGACCCTCGGGCCCGGTGCGGACGCGGAGGACGCCTGGTCCGAGACGTTTCTCGCGGCGCTGCGGGGCTACCCGTTCGACGACATCGAAGACGTCGAGGCATGGCTCGTGCGCGTGGCGCGGCACAAGAGCGTCGACATCGTGCGACGGAATCGCCGCGCCGCACCACACCCCGAGCTCGTCCGCGATGTCGAGGCGGCCCACGACTCGACTCGATCGCGGCGCCTCGGCGCCGGAGCCGCCAAGGACGACGACGCCGGGCAGGCGCTTCAACGCCTGTTCGTCGACGACGTCCACCCGGGCGCCGATGTCGAGGCCTGGGACGGCGAGTTGTGGAGCCACGTGGGCGCTCTGAGCGAACGGCAACAGTTCGTCGTCGTGCACCGCTACGTGGGGCAGTGGACCTACCCGGAGATCGCCGACAAGCTCGGCTGCTCGACGGCGGCTGCCCGACGTTGCGGAGCCGACGCCATCGCCGCGCTGCGTCATCGACTCATCCCGACCCGAGAGGACACCTGATGACCAGCGACGACGTGTTCACCACGACCATCGACGCCTTCACCGACGCGTCATCGACCGAGGCGCTGACGAGTCGGCTGCTCGAACATGTGCGTCCGCGGGACGTCGACGTCGTGTGGACGACGCACGAGACGCTGCTCGGCCGGCTCCTGCTCGCCTTCCGCGACGACGCCGTCGTCCGCATCGCGTTCGAGTCGGAGGGCTTCGACGCCGTGCTCGACGACCTCGGTGAACGTCTCGGACGCCGCACGCTGCGCTCGGCCCAGCCCGCCGACACCCTGCGCCGCCAGCTCGACCTGTACTTCACCGGGGTGCGCGTGGAGTTCAGCGTGACGCCCGACCTGTCGTTGTCCACTGCCCCCTTCCGACGGGAGGTGCAGTCGAGCCTGCCCACGATTCCCTACGGCCGCACCATCAGCTACGCCGATCTCGCCTCCTCGACGGGACGCCCCCGCGCGGTTCGCGCCGTCGGCAGTGCCTGCGCGAGCAATCCGCTACCCATCGTCCTCCCCTGTCACCGGGTCGTGCGTAGCGACGGCTCCCTCGGCAACTACCTAGGCGGCGTCGAGGCGAAGCAGCGGTTGCTCGAGCTCGAGTCCGCCGCCGCGCCTTAGGCCCACCTAAGTCATGCAGCCGGCTCTCAGGGTTTACGCCGACGACATCTGCGCGACGTCTCGTGTCTGCCTCGACGCCCAAGGATCGACCCGCGTGGGCGCCCCCACCGTCCGCCCTGATCAGCTCCCGACTTTCCGCCCCGGCGAGGAGACCCCATGAGCCCCAAGCTGCTCCCCCTCATCAATACCCGCCACGGTTCGCGCAGCGCGAAGACGTGCGAGTACCGCTGCGCCAACCAGTGCGACGCGCCTACGCCGAACACCTCGGGCAACGAGGAATTCCAGACTCTCGCTCAGCGTGCCATCGCCCGTCGCGCGATGCTCACGGGCTCCGCGGGCGCCATGGTGCTCACCGGTTTCGGCGCGCAGGCTGCTGCGGCGGACACTGCGCACGGCCACCACCCGCGACCCGAGCGCAATGTCGGGCGCGCCTCCTTCACCTCCGTCGCGCCGAACCGCAAGGATGACGTCGTCAACGCCGAAGGGTTCACGCAAGACGTGATCATCCGTTGGGGCGACCCCGTCACCAAGCGCGCACCGCGTTTCGACGTCCACCACCAGACGCCCGAGGCACAGGCGCAGCAGTTCGGTTACAACAACGACTATGTCGGCATCATCCCGCTCGACGGTCGCCGCGCCCTGCTGAGCGTCAACCACGAGTACACCGACCCGGAACTGATGTTCCCGACCGGGACGGACGAGCTGCTCAAGAAGAAGATCGAGATGGCCGCGCACGGTCTGGCGGTCGTCGCCATCGAGAAGGGCCGGGCCAAGGGGTCATGGAAGGCCAGCGACCCGCGCTGCTCGCGCTACAACCGCCGCATCACGGCCAGCACGCCGCTGCGCGTCGACGGCCCCGCCGCTGGTCACGAGCTGCTGCGCACCAAGGCTGACCCCAAGGGCACGACGATCCTCGGCACCTTCGCCAACTGCTCCGGCGGCACCACACCGTGGGGCACGACGCTGCACGGCGAGGAGAACTTCCACGGTTACTTCGACGCCTCCGGCGCGCTCGACCCCAAGCAGGCCGATGCCTACAAGCGGTACGGCATCACCGGCCAGGGCAAGGGGTGGAAGGACGTCGACGAGCGCTTCGACCTGACGAAGACCCCGAACGAGGCCAACCGCTTCGGTTGGATCGTCGAGCTCGACCCGCTCGACCCGTCCGCCCCGCCCGTCAAGCACACGATGCTCGGCCGCGTGAAGCACGAAGGCTGCAACGTCACGATCGCACGTGACGGCCGCGTCGTCGCCTACACCGGGGACGACGAGAAGGGCGAGTACATCTACAAGTTCGTCTCACGTGACCGCTACCAGCGCAGTGCCTCGCCCGCCGCACGCCGCCACAACAAGACACTGCTGTCCGCCGGCACGCTCTACGTCGCGAAGTTCACCGGTGACGGCGACGCCGACGGCGTCCACGACGGCACGGGCACGTGGATCCCGCTCACGAGCGAGAAGAAGTCGTACGTTCCGGGCATGAGCGTCGCGGAGGTGCTCGTCCACACGCGCCTGGCGGCCGACAAGGTCGGTCCGACGCGCATGGACCGCCCCGAGGACATCGAGCCGAACCCCGTCAACGGCAAGATCTACTGCGCGCTGACGAACAACTCCGACCGCGGCAAGAAGTTCACCACGGACGAGGCCAATCCCCTGGCCTCGTCGATGACACGCAAGAAGCTGGGCGAGCCGCTCACGGCCACGTCCGGCAACCGCAACGGATACATCCTCGAGATCACGGAGGGCCGTGGCCGCTCCTGCGGCAAGGGGTACGAGACCTCGACCGACTTCACCTGGGATCTCATGCTCATCTGCGGTGACCCGGCCGCGCAGGAGACGTACTTCGCCGGCTTCCCGAAGGAGCACGTCAGCCCGATCAGCTGCCCCGACAACGTCGCCTTCGACGCCGTCGGCAACCTGTGGATCTCCACCGACGGCAACCAGCTCGGTTCCAACGACGGGCTCTTCCGTGTCCCGACGAACGGGCCGGAGCGCGGCCGCGTCCAGCAGTTCCTCACGGTGCCCTTCGGCGCCGAGACCTGCGGGCCGCTCGTCAGCCCGGACCAGCTTTCCGTCTTCACGGCCGTGCAGCACCCGGGCGAGACCGACGACGCGACGTTCGAGAAGCCGACGAGCACGTGGCCGCACACGGACGCCTTCCCCCGCCCGTCGGTCATCGTCTCCTACGCGAAATGACGATGCTCGTCTGACCGAGCGTGAGGCGTGAGGTCAGACGAGCAGGCGCCGGCGGCTCACCCGCGCATCGGGTGAGCCGCCGGCGTCATGCGTCATGGCCTAGGCTCGGGCCGTGAGTTCGCCCGCCTTGCATCGTCGCATCTCGATGGTCGCTCTCGTCGCCCTGGGCGGCGCAGCGGGGGCGGTGGCCCGCGCCGGTGTTGCGGCCGCGATGCATGCGCCGTGGGCGACGCTGACGGTCAACCTCGTCGGCGCGTTCGTCCTCGGCGGGCTGCTCGAGTTCTTCACCCGCGCAGGCGACCGCCCGGCCTGGCGTCTGCTGCTCGGCACCGGGTTCTGCGGGGCCTTCACGACGTACAGCACGTTCGCGCGAGAGGTCGCCGAACGCTCCGCTGGGTCGGGAGTGGGCCTCGCCGTCGCGGAGGTCGCGCTCGGACTCGTAGCCGCGGCGGCGGGGGCCGTCGTCACCGCCCGTTGGGCACCTCGGAGCAGCGCATGATGACGTGGCCGCTCATCGCCCTCGGCGGCGCTGTCGGAGCCGTCCTGCGCTTCGTCCTCGACGGAGAGATGAAGGCCCGCGGCCCACGCACGTGGCCCCACTCGACGTTCGCCGTCAACCTCCTCGGCTCGTTCGTGCTCGGCGTCCTCACCGCGCATCCTCGCCCAGGATGGTTGAGCGCCCTCGTCGTCACGGGCGTCTGCGGCGGCTTCACGACGTTCTCCACCGCGAGCGTCGAAACGCTCACCCTGCTGCGCGCACGGCGCGCGGCCACAGCTCTCGCGTATGCGGTGGGCAGCGTCGTCGTCTGCGTCGCCGTCATCCTGTTGGCCCACCGCATCGCCTGACGGCCGGGCTCGGGCCGGCTGCCGAGCCGCGCATCCGACACCGCGACCGGCTGGAACCGAAGCTCACTCAGCCCCGAGCGCTGCGGGGCGGCGCGGCAACGTCACGATCGCCGTCGTGCCGGCAGTGCTGGAGTCGAAGTGGATGCTCGCCTCCATCGACTCCGCGAGTGCCATCGTGATGGCGAGGCCCAGCCCACCGCGACGATCGGTGTCCGAACGCGACGCCCCCTTGAAACGTCGCCCTGGTTCGGCGGCGACGGACGCGGGCAGCCCCGGCCCGTCGTCGGCCACCTCGACGACGACGCTGTCGCCGGCGTCGCGCACGCTGAGCTGCACGCGCGTACCGGCGGGCGTGTGGCGTCGCGCGTTCGTCACCAGATTGACGATGACGCGGCGCACCCCGTTCTCGTCGCCCACGATCTCGCACACCTCGTCCGGCGCGTCGAACGCCCACAGGTGCTGCGGCGCCATCAGTTTCGCGTCGGACAACGCCTCCAACGCGAGGAACGTGACGTCGACGCTTTCCTGTGCCGCGCGTTGGCCGGCGTCGAGGTGGGCGAGGAGCAACAGATCCTCGACGAGGCGAGCCATGCGGATGCTCTCGCGTTCGATGCGACGCAGCGATGGCGCCAGCTCGAGCTCGAGCGCTCGGACGTCACTCGCCGCCCTACGTCCGTGGTCAGCGCCGCCATCCTGGCCCTCAACGCCCGGGAGGCCCCCGCCGGCAGAGTCGCCCGCCGCCTCGGATCGCTCGGCCTCCACGGCGCGCGCGAGCATCGACGCGGACAGCTCGGCATGCGATCGCACGACGGCCAGCGGCGTGCGCAGTTCATGGCTGACGTCGGCCAGCATGGTGCGCAGGGCGGCCTCGCTCTCGTCGCGGCGCGCGAGGGCCGCCTCGACCTGACGCAGCAGATCGTTGATGGCGTGCGTGAGCACCCCCACCTCGTCGGCGGCTCGTCGCGGTTCGGGCACACGGCGGCTGACGGCGTCCTCCACCGATTCCGCGGGTGTCTCGGCGATACTGCGCGCGGTGCGCGTGACGGCCTGCAGGGGCCGCACCTGACGTCGCGTCAGCCACACGCCGACGGCGCTCGCCACGATGCCCGCGGGCACCCACAGTGCCAGTTGCCACGCGGCGAGGCGGGTGAGGTCGCGCTCCGCAGGTTCCATGCTGACGGCAGCGAGCACCTCGGTGCCGGGCTGCCTCAGCGTGGCGACGCGCATGTCGTCGCGTTCGGGCAGCTTGACGTCGCGCAGGCCGTCCGGGCGATCGAGCTCGGTTCGCAGCGCGGTGGCGTCCTCCGCCGCCACCACGCGGTCGGGGCCGTTGGCGCGCACGTCGAGCCGGTCGCCACGTCGCACCATGACGATCGCCCCGGACGGTAGTTCTTCCGCCAGCTCCTGCGCCGACGTGTGCTCGTGGTTGACCGCAACGTGCAGGGTGTCGTCGATGCTCGCGTGGATGACGGCGCGTGACAGCAGGAACGAGGCGATGCAGCCGATGGCGGCGAGCACCATCGTCAGCGTCATGACGAGCACTGCGACGCGGGTGCTCAGCTTGCGTGGCCGCAGCCGTGCGAGGTTCATCCCGCGGCGGGTCGCATGGTGTATCCGAGGCCCCGCACCGTGTGGATGAGCGCCGGATGCGACCCGTCGATCTTCTTGCGCAGGTAGCTGATGTAGAGCTCGACGACGTGCTCACCGCCCTGGAAATCCTCTCCCCACACCGCGGCGAGCAACTCCTGCTTCGAGCACACGCGACGCGCGTTCTGCGCCAGGTGCCGCGCGAGCGCGAACTCGGTGGCGGTCAGACGGATCGGTTCGCCGGCGCGCGACACCTCGTACGTCAGGGTGTTGATGACGAGGTCGTCGACGACGAGATGCTCGCCCTGCCCCTGCGCGACCATGCCGCTGCGGCGCATGAGCGCCTCGGCGCGGACGATGACCTCCTCGAGGCTGAACGGCTTCGTCAGGTAGTCGTCAGCGCCCTGCCGGATGCCACTCACCCTGTCCTCCAACGCATCCCGCGCCGTGAGGAAGATGACTCCCGCCTCGGGCAAGATCGAGCGGATGCGGGCGAGGACGTCGAAACCGTCCGTGTCCGGCAGCCCGATGTCGAGGACGACGACGTCCGGGCTCTCGCGCCGCGCGAGGGCGACGGCCTGCGAGCCGGTCGTCGCCGTCAGCACCTGCCAGCCCTGGAACGTGAACGCCGCCGACAGCGACGCGAGCAGGCCCTCCTCGTCGTCGACGATGAGGACGCGCGCCGCACGTCCGGTGACGTGACGAAAGGATGCCTCGCGGGTGTTCATGCTCCCACGATAGAAGCCGCCGAGACGCGCGAAACAGACCACAGTTCCATGAGAGGGAATTCTGAGGAAGGGGCGATAGTTTCATCTCCGTGCCCAGGAAGGTGCTTCCGTTCCCCCCTGGTGTGATGCGTCCTGGGCACCCCAGCGGCGGTGGAGGTCTTGACCTTCACCGCCGCTTTCTTCCCACCGCGGGCGCATCGTCCACAGGCCGGACGGCTGGAGCGCTCTTTCCGCTGCCAGAGCAGGCTGATCCACAGGGTGGCCGTGCTGACGTTGGCGCCGCTCATGGCCCGCCCGCCACGCTCGAGCCATGAGCGACGATCTGGCACCCAGCCCCGTGTTCGACACCCCCGCGCCTGACACCCCCGACGACGCCGCACCGACGCTCGTCGGCGCGTGGATGAGCCCCGGCCTCCTGACACATGACAGTGTCGTGCCGCATGACGATCGGCTGCCGGGCGATTTCGGTGCGACCGGCCCCGGGGCGGACGATCCCGACGCGGGCGGCCCGGCGGAAACCGGCCTCGGGTCGGACGAGGCGCCGTCGGCCAGCCAGCCGTCCCCTGCTGACCCGACGGCCGGTGAGTCGGCCGCTCCCGAAGACGCGCCTGCTCCGGAGAACGAGCCAGCTCTCGAGGACGGTCTCGTTCCAGGGGACGATCTCGAGTCGTGCGCGGCGACCCTCGCAGTCGCCGTCGTGCTCGAGCGCGGCACTCCGTCTGCATGGCGCGCCGTGCCGGTGCGTCAGGGCCTGAGCAGCGCCGTCATCGATGCGGTGATGACGCCCCGCGTCATGACGAGCACCGTCGACGCCGTCGTCGCCCGCCACGAGGCCGCGTTCGGGGCGGGCACCGCGTCGGAGCTGCTGCACGCGTTCGATCTCATGGGCGAGACGACGTGGCGGGAGGAGATCGGCACCGGCCACCGCACCCGCGCCAGTGTGGACGCACCCCACAAGAGCGCCGTCATCCGTCAGGCGGCGGCGCTCCTCGCGGGCCGAGGTATCGAGTCATGCGCCGACCTGGTGGCGGCCGCCCACGACGACGACCTCCGACGGGCCTGGTGCGTGCTGCCCGGCCAGTCGTCCGGCTCGACGTGGCGTCATCTGCTGCTCGCCGCAGGGTGCGACGACGTCATGCTGTGCCCCCTCACCCGATCCTTCGCGCGCCGCGCCACCGGCCACACCTTCACCGCCGACGAGCTCCACGCCGTCATCGTCTCCGCGGCCGTCCAGTTGGGCATCACGCCCGCCGCGATCGAGCACCAGATGTGGCGCGGCGCGCTCACGGCGAAGCGCCGCCGCCCCAGCGTGAGGGACGACGGCGCTGCGCGTGAGGGGGCCGATGAGCCCCCTGCTGTCGACGATCAGCTCTGACGGCGCAGCCGCATCGCGATGCCCGCACCGGCAGCTACCACGACGACAGCCAGGCCCGCGAGGCCTGTGACGGCGCGCTCGTTGCTCACGCCATCGGTGTCGACCTTCGGCCCCGTCGTCGTGGTCGGGGACGCGCTGTCAGAAGCGGAACCGGTCTCCGTCGCGCCGGTGGTGGAGCTCGTCGAACCGGCCGTCGGCGTCGTGGGCTCGGTCGTCGGCGTCGTCGGTTCCGTCGTCGGCGTCGTCGAACCGGCCGGCGGCGTCGTGGGCTCGGTCGTCGGCGTCGTCGGTTCCGTCGTCGGCGTCGTCGGTTCCGTCGTCGGCGTGGTCGGCTCGGTCGTCGGCGTTGGGGTCGTCGTGGCGCCGGCCTCGAGCGTCACGGGGAAGCTGCCCGTCGTGCCGGATTCCTTGGCCCTCAGCGTGATCACGGCGTCGCCGGCGGCGAGGTCGCTCGGGGCGGTGAACGAGATCGTGGCCTCACCGTGGTTGGCCGGGTAGGGCGGGGTGGCGGCGCTCGTCGCGCTGATCGGGAACGTTCCGACCACGTGGCCACCGATCGAGACCTCGACCGAGGTGTTCGTCGGCGAGTTCTTGCTCGTCATGTCGAAGCCGGAGGCGGTGAACTCGACCTTCTCCCCGGCCTTGACGTTCGTCGGCTGCCCGTGGATCGACAGCGACTGCTTGGCGTACGACGGCTTCACCGGGCTGTGCGCCTTGAGCCACTCGACGAACAGGCCCTGGTCGATGAGACCGGAGTCGGAGATCGGGCCCCCCTCGTTGAGGGCGGTGAAGTTGTCTCCGCCGGCCATGAGGAAGGAGTTGGACGCGACGGTGTACTTCGCCGCCGGGTCGATGGGCTTGCCGCCCACCATGACGCTGGTGATGCGCGAGCCCGCGGGCTTGGTCTCGTCGAACGTGTACGTGACGTTGCTCGACAGGCCCATCTTGAGGAACGGGCGGGAGGCGCCGTCGGGCTGCCACTGCTGCTCGAGGAGCTTGACGAACGTCGCGCCCGAGATCTCACGCGTCGCGACCGTGTTGTTGAACGGCATGACGGCCGCGGCCTGCGCGAACGTCAGGTTGCCCGCGGCGTCGGGGACGAGGTCGGCGCGCACGCCGCCGGGGTTCATGATGCCGATCTCGACGCTGCCCGGGCGACCGGGCGCGTTGAGGGAGTCGACGTAGCTCTGCGCGATGGCGTTCGACAGGTTCGACTCGGCGAGACGGTCGTCGCGCGAGCCGTCGGGCTTGAGCGCCGAGGTGATCGGGCCCGTGGCCTGTGCGATGACCTGCTGACCGATCTGCGCGGCGCGGGCGTTCGCCGAGTCGACGATGGAGGCGGCAGCGGTGTAGGCGGGCAGCGACGCGCAGGCGTCCGTCGGCGCCGTGACCTTGCGGTTGACGACGGAGTACTGCTTCACCTTCCCCGAGGCCTTGTCGTAGCCGAGGTTGAGGATGCCCAGGTTGTGCGCGTAGAAGTCGGTCTGGATGATCGGGCGCGTGCCGTCGCCGTCAGGCATGGGAGCGTCCCAGTCGTACAGCTGGTGGGTATGGCCGGTGAAGATCGCAGAGACGTTCGCGCTCGTCTTCGTCACGATGTTCTTGAAGACGGGGCTCGCGGATTCCATCTGCTCCAGCGTCGCGCTGCCGCCCTCCGGCGCACCCTCGTGGTACTCGGCGACGACGACGTCGGCCTCACCGTTCGACGGGTCGCCGTCCTTCAGCTTCGCCGCGACACGGTTGACGGCGGCCACGGGGTCACCGAAGTCGATGCTCGCGATGCCGTCGGCGCCGACCATGTTCTTCGTGTCCGTCGTGACGGCACCGACGACGGCGACCTTGACGCCGTTGACGTCGAGCACCTTGTACTCGGGCAGCGCGGGCGTCGTCGTGCCCTTCTCGTAGACGTTGGCACCGAGGTAGGTCCACTGCGCGCGCGACTGGACGTGACCGGTCAGGTCGTCGAAGCCCTTGTCGAACTCGTGGTTGCCGACGGAGGAGACCTGCAGCTTCAGGGCGTTGAGGTAGTCGATCGACGGGTTGTCGTCCTGCGAGGCCGACTCGAACGGCGAACCGCCGACGTTGTCACCGGCCGAGATGAACGCCGAACCCGGGAACTCCTGCTCGGCCGAGGCGACGGTGCAGGCGAAGTCCTTCGTGAAGTGGCCGTGGAAATCGTTGGTGCCGAGCAGCGTGACGGGCGTGAGGTCGGCGTCGAGCGCGGGAACGACGGTGGCGGCGTTCGCGGCAGGCGTCAGGGCACCGGCGAAGGCGAGTGCGAGCACACCGGAGAGGGCACAGGTGCGCGCGATGCGGTTGGTCATGAGGTTCCTCGAGGTTCGAAGTGTTCGGCGGACGCTCGGCCTGGGGCACGTCGCCGCGGGGAAGGACAGCGCCTCATTGTGCGCAGGCTGGCCGCCCCCTGGGTGCCCCCAGCGCCCCCTGCGCGTGATGTTCACCAAGTGTTCGCCTGACGTCGTCGACCACGGGCGAAACCGCGGCGGCGGCCGTCCACCTCACCCGCCCCGCCAGGCGGAATAGTTGAAATGTAAACTAGGTTGAACCAGGCAACCGATCGCCAGGAGGATCACATGCCCGCCGTCACCGCAGACACGCTCACGCTGCCGCGCCTCGCCGCACCCGCGGCCACGGCCCGCGAGCGCCGCGTCACCCGTCACGTGGCCGGCCCGAAGGGGTACGAGGGCGAGGGTTTCCCGGTCACGCGCGCCTTCGCCGGCATACCCCACGACGAGCTCGACCCCTTCGTCCACATGGACGAGATGGGCGCCGTCAACTACGCCCCGGGCGAGCCGAAGGGCACCGACTGGCACCCGCATCGCGGTTTCGAGACCGTCACCTATATCATGGACGGGCGCTTCCAGCACCAAGATTCGCACGGGGGTGGCGGCATGATCGAGAACGGCGCCACCCAGTGGATGACGGCCGGTTCGGGCGTGCTGCACATCGAGACGCCCCCGGCCGAGCTCGTCGTCTCGGGCGGTTTCTTCCACGGCATCCAGCTGTGGGTCAACCTGCCGGCCGCGCAGAAGTTCGCCGACCCGCGATACCAGAACATCGACGGCACGGACTCCGAGCTCGTGACGACGCACGACGGTGCCGCGCTCATCCGCATCATCGCCGGCTCCATCGGCGGCTTCCGCGGCCCGGGCAGCACGCACACGCCGATCACGATGGCACACGCGACGATCCCTGCCGGCGTGCGCGCCGACATCCCGTGGGAGGCGTCCTACAACGGCCTCGTGTTCGTCCTGTCCGGTTCGGGCACCATCGGCAGCACGCCCGCTGACGGTTCGTCGCCCCGGCCCATCTCGGCGGGTCAGACGATCGTCACGAGCGCCGGTGACCTCATGACGCTGACCGCCGACGCCCGCCAGGACGTCGAGACCCCGTCGCTCGAGGTGCTGCTGCTCGGCGGTCGCCCCATCAAGGAACCCGTCGTGCAGTACGGTCCCTTCGTCATGAACACGAAGGCGGAGGTCATGGCGGCGTTCGAGGACTTCCGCTCAGGACGCCTCGGCCGCGTCCCCGCGGACGCCCTGCGCCCCTACCGCGCGACGGAGGCCGAACTGCGCGACGCCGTGGCCGCCATGCCGCACGGGGGCACCATCACGACCCCCTGACCACCGCGCCGCCGTCCCCAACTGCGATTTTCGTCCCCATCGGCGATTTTCGTCCACCTTCGAGGCCGGCTCGTCGCCCACGACGGGCCGGCCGGCGTCGTCACCCAACGGGCAGAGCGGGCATCTGCATGACGAACCACACCGCGAAGCCGACGGCCAGTGCGAGGGTGACGATGGCGACGACGGCCGTGACCGCGGGCGCCGTCCGAGGGCGTGGGCGCTGACCGCGCGGAGCTGCGATGACCTTCGGCAGCCGCCACACGTAGGCGAGGACGTGCGTCGCGGCGCAGATGATCCACCCCTAGAACGACGCCTCGTGCAGTGTCAGCCAGATCGTGTCCGGTTCGTACAGCGTCACGATGCCGGTGCCGATGACGCTCGCAGTGAGCACCACGAGCAGCGGCGCAAGCAGTCGCAGGACGATGAACGGTGGCCCTGACGCGACGTAGCGGCCGTCGCGCGTGTAGTAACGCACGAGCCGGTAGCCGGTGGAGGTCAGCTTGACGAGGACGACGACGCCCGCGGCGATGCCCAGCCCCGCATGCCACTCGATGAGCCCCTCGACGTCGAGCAAGGTGACGCCGACGGCGCTCAGGATGAGGACGAGCGAGGCCCCGAGCGTTGCGGTCAGGCGTGAGTTGGCGACGACGCCGTCGTCCGCGGCGGGCTTGTCGACGCTTTCGGGGCGGAACAGCTCGGCGGGGAAGAGCACCTCGTCGAGCGGTTCGGGCAGGCGATTCATGCGCCGATCATGCGGCCGCGCAGCGAGATGCGCCAACCAGTGCAGGCAAACCTGAGCTCGCCACCTCGTGCTCACTCCGGCGACACAGAACCCGCCCCGCGAAGCTGCCTGCCCGTTATCCACGCCCGCGGGGTCGATATCCACCGCGAGGCCATCGCGAAGCTGCGATGCTGAGGGGACGAGAACGGCGCTGACGCGCCCCGAGACCGAACCCGAGTTCAAGGAGAGATGACGATGACGCACGGTGAGCGGGCATGAAACTGCGTCCTCTGCGCCACCGTTCGGCAGGCCGCGCAATCACCTCACTTCCCGGCGCGGCCACGCGCCCTGCAATCGCTCGCCTCGCGACGACGCGCCCCTCGGCCGCGGCATACGTCGTCGTCGCTGCGACGACCAGCCTCGGGGCTCTGTTGCCCGACGATCGCCTCCACGCCGTCACCAAGCATCTCGTCGCACCGCTCGCCGCGCTCGACGTCGCGACTCGCCCGGGGGCGTGGACCCCGCGTCGCCGTCCTACGACCGGCACGCTGCTCGTCGCCCTCACCGGCTCGGCCATCGGCGACCACCTCATGCTCGCCGAGTCGCGCAGCGAGGGCGCGGCGGCTCGCCGTCATCTGCGTCGCGGCGCGGCCGCATTCGGTGTGCAGCAGCTCGGCCTGCTCACCGTCATGCGCACGCGCGGCCAGCGCTTCACGCCGCGCACGATCGCAGTCGGCGTGACGACGCTCGCCGCGCTCGCCGTGGTCGATCACGTTGCCGCCCGGCGCGATTCCGTCTCGTCGATCGTGCCGGACGACAGCGCTCCGAGCGCCGCTCACAACCCGGACGCCGCCAGGGTTCAGCCGCGCGCCCCCGAGCCGCGCACGCCCGACGCGCCATCGTCCGCACTGCCCGACCCTGTCGTCGCGACCTACGGGGCGCTCCTCGTCGCCATGGCCATGCTCGCCCAGGACGACGCCCGTACCGCCCGTGGCGGGGCCCTCTTCCTCGCGAGCGACGCCCTCATCGTCACCCGACAACTGCTGCCGCACAGCAGGCTGCGGCGCGTCGCCGACACCGCCGTCGTGGCGACGTACACCGCGGCGCTCGCGATGCTCGTCGACGCGTTGGCCGCCGACGACATCACTCCCGCGCGATGTCACCGCGGGTGATAATGCAGGCATGGCTCTGCAGATCGACTACTTCGCCGCCGCGTCCGACGAGGAGGCCGCGGCGCTCGTCAACCTCGAGACGGGCGTGCGCTCGATCCCGTTCGACGACGAATCCGACGCTCCGGCAGTCGAATACGACGTCGTCCCCTCCCAGGTCGTCGATCCGGGCCTCGCGTTCGGCTACCTCAACAAGCTGTTGACGGGCGTGCCCGTCGAGGAGTTCGTGACGAACGGCTGGCCCGCGCTCGTCGCGACGAGTGACGACGAGCAGAAGTTCGTCCTGCAGGTCGACCCGGGATTCGTCGCGCTCATGTCGACGCGCGAGGGGCCGTTCGACGACCTCGCCGCCCAATGGGCCGCCGTCGAAGCACCCGAGGACGCCGACGAGTGGGAAGCCGGCCCACGTGAACTCGGCGAGTTCCTGGCCCAGTTCGTCGCGCTCGCGCTGACGGCCGGCGACGAGGGCAAGCACGTCTACTGCTGGCTGTGGCCCTGACGGGTCTGGGTGCTCGCCGGCCCGGCGCCGCAGGAGACGCCCGCCGGATGGCAGGTCACTCACACGTAGGCGCGCAACTGCGTGCCTGCCTGTTCGTCAGTCGCCATCCTGCATCACGCGAGGCCACCGCAGCGTGTCATGCGAGGTCGCCACGCCGCATCACGCGCAGCGATCACCTCGCAAGATCCTCCCGCGACAGCGCACGGTAGGCGTGCCAGGCCGGTTCCTCGTACGGGTGCGCGGCGAGCATGGCGTCGAGCGCCCGCACGGCGTCGCGCCGCGGGCACACGACTTCGATGCGCTGCTCCTGCACGACCTCGGGGCGCCCTACGGCGCCGATGTGCGGCTGCGCGCCGGCGAGCGGTTCGAAGCGCCCTTCGCCGGTGACGCTGAACGAGCACGCGCGGTAGTCGCCGATCGCACCCGCCCCGGCCCGCGCCGCAGCGTCACGCACCGCGTCGACGTGGCTGACAGGGGCGAACACGACGATGACGACGAGGTCGTCGCGGCCGCCCGCACCCCCGTCACCGGCGCCGAGGTACTGGCCCCCACGCCGGACGGCGCGCGCCCAGCGCGTCTCATGCACCGTCGATCACCCGAACAGGACGGCTGCCTCGTCCCACTGCTTGCGCGGGACGGTCTTGAGCTCCTTCGTCGCCTCGGCCATCGGCACCGTCACGATGTCGATGCCCGAGAGCGCCACCATCTGACCCCACTTGCGCTGCATGACGGCGTCGATGGCGGCGTGCCCGAAGCGCGTGGCCAGCACGCGGTCGTAGGCCGTCGGCACACCGCCGCGCTGCAGGTGGCCGAGCGTCGCGGCGCGCGTCTCGATGCCGGTTGAGCGTTCGATGAGCGGTGCGAGCGCCTCACCGATGCCACCGAGGCGCGGGCGTCCGGCGGCATCGAGGCCGCGTTCGGCCGCGATGTCCTCGAGTTCGCCCTTGTCGTTCTTCAGCTGGAACCCCTCGGACACGACGACGACGGGTGCACGCCCGCGCGCCTGCGTCAGCAGTACCCATTCGGTGATCTGCGCGAGCGTCACCGACACCTCGGGGATGAGGATGGCGTGGGCGCCGCTCGCGAGCCCGGCGTGCAGTGCGATCCAGCCGACGTGACGGCCCATGACCTCGACGACCATGCAGCGGTGGTGCGCCTCCGTCGTCGTGCGCAGTCGGTCGATCGACTCGGTCGCGATGGAGACGGCGGTGTCGAAACCGAAGGTGTAGTCGGTGCCCGACAGGTCGTTGTCGATGGTCTTCGGCACGCCGACGACGGGCAGCCCGTCAGCGGCGAGACGCGCGGCACCCGACAGCGTGCCCTCGCCTCCGATCGCAATGATCCCCTCCATGCCGTGCCGTTCCATGACGGCGCGGATCGCGTCGGGGCCTCCGACGCCGTCGATGCCGTTGTAGGGGTGCGTTCGGGAGGTGCCGAGGATGGTGCCCCCCTCCTTGGACAGCCCACGCACGCGACGGCGTGGAAGGGAGAACACGTCGTCGACGATGAGGCCGCGCCACCCGTCACGGATGCCGGCGAACTCCTGCTCATAGATCTTGTCGCCCTTCATCACCGCGCCACGGATGACGGCGTTGAGGCCGGGGCAGTCGCCGCCAGAGGTCAGGATGCCGATGCTCATGCGCCTAGTTTCTCCCATGCGCGGCGGCAGGGGGCACCCGCACCGCCGGGTGGGACGTCGCGTCTCTCCCTACGGACGAGTAGACCCGCAGCCATGTGGATGGGACGGCAGCCGGCGCGACGCATCGCGCGTGCGCGGGGGACACCCGTCGGGAGGAGCGTTGCCCATTACGATAAGGTGTCACCACACCTCGACGGCAGGATCCGTGAGCATGACGCGCCCCGACGACACGACGCCTCAAGCCCCTGTTCCCACCGAGCCGGAGGCTGCGGAGCCAGAGCCATCCGGAACCCGCGACCCGTTGCTGCGTGGCGATCTGGCTCCCGCGCCGCGCACACTCGTCGACATCCTGCGCGCGAGCGTCGCCGCGCACCCGGACGACCCGGCCGTCGACAACGGCCAGGACGTGCTGACGTACGCCGAATTCGCCCAGGCCGCAGAGCAGTTCGCCGACGCCCTGCACGAGCTGGGCATCGGTTCGGGTGAGCGCATCGGCATCCGCATCCCGTCGGGAACCCTTGATCTGTACGTCGCGATCGCGGGGACGCTCGTCGCGGGCTGCGCGTACGTGCCGGTCGACTTCGACGACCCCGACGAGCGCGCCGACACCGTCTTCGGCGAGGCCGACGTCGCCGCCATCGTCGGCAAAGACCTCGTCATCAGCCCCCGCGCGCCGCACGCCGACGACGCCGCGGCGCATGACGACGTGCGCACCGGCGACCCTGCCCTCACCGACGACGCGTGGATCATCTTCACCTCGGGTTCGACGGGCAAGCCGAAGGGCGTCGCCGTCACGCATCGCAACGCTGCGGCGTTCGTCGACGCCGAGGCCAACCTGTTCCTGCAGAACGCACCCATCGGGCCGGGTGATCGCGTCATGGCGGGTCTGTCCGTCGCGTTCGACGCGAGCTGCGAGGAGATGTGGCTCGCGTGGCGCTACGGTGCCTGCCTCGTGCCCGCACCGCGCAGCCTCGTGAAGTCGGGCATGGATCTGGGGCCGTGGCTGACGGCGAACGACATCACGATCATCTCGACGGTGCCGACGCTCGTCGCGCTGTGGCCGCACGAGGCGATCAAGGACGTCCGCCTCGTCATCCTCGGCGGCGAGGCGTGCCCGCCCGAGATCGGCGCCCGTCTCGCGACCGAGGCCCGCGAGGTGTGGAATACCTACGGCCCGACGGAGGCGACCGTCGTCGCCTGCGCCGCGCAGCTGACGGGTGAGCCACCCGTGCGCATCGGCTTGCCCCTCGACGGGTGGGATCTCGCCGTCGTCGACTCCGAGGGCAACCCCGTGCCGCAGGGTGAGGCGGGCGAGCTCATCATCGGCGGCGTCGGCCTCGCGCGCTACCTCGATCCGGCCAAGGACGCGGAGAAGTACGCGCCGATGCCGACGCTCGGGTGGGAGCGCGCGTACCGGAGCGGCGACATCGTCGTCAACGATCCGATTGGTCTGACGTTCCAAGGCCGCGCCGACGACCAGATCAAACTCAACGGCCGACGCATCGAGCTCGGCGAGGTCGACTCCGCGCTGCTGCAACTGCCGCACGTCAGTGGTGCGGCTGCGGCGGTGCGTACCTCGGAGACGGGCAACAAGCTGCTCGTCGGCTACCTCACCGTCAAGGACGGCTTCGACCGCAAGGCCGCCACCGCGCACCTGCGCGAGACGATGCCCGCGGCGCTCGTGCCGCAGCTCGCCGTCGTCGACACGCTGCCGACGCGCACCTCCGGCAAGATCGACCGCGATGCGCTGCCGTGGCCCCTCGAGATCCCGACGGGTGACGGCGACGGCGAGACGTTCACAGGCACGGCGGCGCGGCTGCAGGAGCTGTTCGCCAGCATCCTGGGCACTCCCCCTACGTCGCCGGACGACAACTTCTTCGACCTCGGCGGCGGCTCGCTGACGGCGGCGCAGCTCGTCGCGCGGCTGCGTGAGACGAACCCGGAGATCACCGTCGCCGACGTCTACGAGGCGAACTCGATCACCGAACTCGCCGCGACGATCGACCAGATGTCCTCTCCCACCGGGCGATTGAACGACAACGTCGTCAAGGTGCGCCGCAGCACGCAGACGTTGCAGGTCGTCGCGTCGCTCGCTGTACGCCAGTTCTCGGCGCTGCGTTGGCTGACGTGGTTGGGTGCCGGCGCGAACCTCGCGCACGCCTCCGGCATGACGTGGGTGCCGACGCTGAGCTGGTGGTGGATCCTCGTGGGCTGGGTGCTGTTCGTCGCCCCGCCGGGGCGGATGCTGCTGGCCGCCGGATTCGCCCGCACCATCCTCGCGGGGGTGACGCCGGGCGCGTACAGCCGCGGTGGACGCACCCACCTGCGCGTCTGGCTCGCCGAACGCATCGCCGACGAACTGGGCGCCACCAACCTCGCCGGTGCGCCGCTCGTCAAGTTCTACGGCCGCCTGCTCGGCTGCGACATCAAGAAGCACGTCGACCTGCACAGCCTGCCGCCCGTCACCGGCTTCCTCACGCTCGGCAAGGGCTGCTCGATCGAGCCCGAGGTGGAGCTGCGCGGGCACTGGATCGACGGTGACACGTTCCATCTCGGACGCATCGAGGTCGGACCGAACGCCCGCGTCGGCACGCGCTCGACGCTGCTGCCCGGCGCCCGCGTCGGCAAGCGCGCGGAGATCGCTCCCGGTTCGGGCGTGTTCGGTCGCGTGCCCGCCGACCAGCTCTGGTCCGGGGCGCCCGCCGAGCACATCGGCACCGCACGCGGCCCGTGGGACGAGCAGGCGCCACCGAACAAGCCGATCTGGCTCGTCGCGTACGGCGCGACCGGCATGGCCGCGTCGCTCATCCCCGCGGTGGGTTCGGCGGCCGGGCTGGCCGTGCTGTGGCCCTGGCTGCGTCACGCCGACTCGGTCGCGGACATCGCCCGCATCGGCGCGATCGGCGTCATCCCAGCGACGCTCGTCGGTTTCGTCGTCACGGCCCTCGTCATCCTGGCTGCGGTGCGCGCCCTCGGCCGCGGCCTCGTCGCCGGTCACCACGCGATTCACGGCGGTCAGGGCTGGCGCGCGTGGACGACCATGCGCATCCTCGACGAGGCCCGCACCTGGCTGTTCCCGCTCTACTCGAGCACGCTGACGCCGAACTGGCTGCGCGCGCTCGGCGCGAAGATCGGACGTGAGGTCGAGGCCTCGACCGTGCTCATGCTGCCGAAGATGGCGGACGTCGGCGAGGGCGCGTTCCTCGCCGACGACACCCTCGTCGCCAACTACGAACTCGGCGGCGGCTGGATTCGCATCGCGCCCGTCAAGGTCGGCAAGGGTGCCTTCATCGGCAACTCGGGCATGGCCGCGCCCGGGCGCAAGGTGCCGAAGCGCGGCCTCGTCGCCGTACTGTCGGCCGCGCCCGCACGCGGGGCGGCGAAGAAGGGCACGAGCTGGCTCGGCTCGCCGCCGCAACGTCTGCGCCGCCAGGCCGGTGAGACGGACGCCTCCCGTACCACCGCGCCGCCGACAAAGCTGCGTGTCGCGCGCGCCGTCGTCGAGGCGCTGCGGATCATCCCGCAGTCGCTGCACTCGGCGCTCATCGCCGGTGCAGCGCTGACGATGCTGTGGGTCGCCGACACGCACTCGTGGTGGCTGGCGGCGCTGACGGCAGGATTCGTGCTCGTCGGTTTCGGCGCGCTCGGCGGGGCGTCCGCCGTCATCGCGAAGTGGCTACTGGTCGGGCGCCTGCGCGTCACCGAATACCCGCTGTGGAGTTCGTTCGTGTGGCGCAACGAACTCGCCGACACGTTCACCGAGGTCGTCGCCGCGCCCTGGCTCATCCGCGCCAACGGCGGCACGCCGGTGCTCAACCTGTGGCTGCGCGCGATGGGAGCGAAGATCGGCCACGGCGTGTGGTGCGAGACGTACTGGCTGCCCGAAGCCGACCTCATCCGCCTCGGCGACGGCGCCTGCGTCAACTCGGGTTGTGTCGTGCAGACTCACCTGTTCCACGACCGCATCCTCGCGATGGACACCGTCACCCTCGGCGCCGGCGCGACGCTTGGCCCCAACAGCGTCGTCCTGCCCGCTGCGAAGATCGGCACACACGCGACCGTCGGGCCGACGTCCCTCGTCATGCGCGGCGAGAGCGTGCCTGACAAGACCCGCTGGCTCGGCAATCCCATCGGCCCGTGGATCGAGGACGAGAACCCCGCCGACGCCCGCCGCGACGGCGGCGAGATGGAAACCGACGCCGTCGCGCACGATGACGAAGCGGCGCGCACTTCGCAGGGCGCGACCCACGTCGAGTTCCACGACGAACCGTCCTCACCGGTAGCATCCGACGAACACCCCGGCGACGGGCAACCCGTCACGAACGGCGCCTCCTTCGAGGGACGCGACGCCACGCCGACCGCACGACCCGAAAGCGATTCCTGATGTTCAGCAGCACTCCGAGCGGCGGCGCCGACCCCTACGTCCCGGGTCACGGCGATCTGGCGTTCGGCGTCGATTCCTACGATCTGACCCTCGACTACACGCCCGCCGGTAACCGTCTCGACGCCACGGCCGCGCTCGCCTGCCGCATCGTCGACGACGTGCCGGAGGCCTCGCTCGACGACGGCGGGGTGCGCCGGATCGAACTCGACCTGCATCACCGGCTCAAGGTCGCGAAGCTGACGGTGTCGGGCGCGAAGATGGCGCGGTTCGGCCAGGAGCGTTCGCGGCTGTTCATCCGGTTCGCGCAGCCGCTCGCGCCGGGCGCGCGCTTCACCGTCACCGTCGCCTACAAAGGTTCGCCCGGTCCGATGCGCGGGCCCGATGGCGACGCGGGCTGGGAGGAGCTGGAGAACGGCGTCATCGTCGCGTCGCAGCCCCACGGTTCGCCGACGTGGTTCCCATGCAACGACCGTGCCGCGGACAAGGCCGTCTACCGCTTCGCCGTGACGACGGATGCCGAGTACCACGTCGTCGCCAACGGCACTCTGCTGCGCCGCCGTCACACGGGCCGACGTGCGACGTGGACGTACGAGTGCACAGCACCCATGTCTCCGTACCTGGCGACGTTGCAGATCGGGCCGTACCAGACCCGTCAGATCCAGGCGAAGTCGACGGACGTCCGCCTCGTCTTCCCGCCTCGTCTGCGTGAGCCGGTCCGAGAGGCGTTCTCCGACCAGCTGCACATGATCGATTTCTTCTCCTCGCGCTTCGGCGCGTACCCCTTCGCCTCGTACACGGCCGTCATCACCGACGACCCGCTCGAGATCCCCCTCGAGTCGCAGACGTTGTCGACGTTCGGTTCCAACTTCGCGAACCGCGGCTGGGACGCGCAGCGCCTCATCGCGCACGAACTCGCGCACCAGTGGTTCGGCAACGCCGTGACGGCGGCGTCGTGGGAGGACATCTGGCTCCACGAGGGTTTCGCCTGCTACAGCGAGTGGCTGTGGAGCGAGGAGATCCATCTCGGGAGCGCCGACCAGCGGGCGCGCGAGGCGTGGCTGCGCCTGTCGCGGCTGCCGAAGGATCTGCGCCTGCACGATCCGGGCCCGAAGGACATGTTCGACGACCGCGTCTACAAGCGCGGAGCGCTGACGCTGCACGCCCTGCGCCTGACGATGGGTGACGCCGCGTTCTTCACGCTGCTGCAGCGATGGGTGGCCGAGAACACCGGCAAGACGGTGACGACGCAGCAGTTCGTGCGGCTCGCGGACGAGGTGGCTGCCGCAGCCGGCGTCGAACCCGTGGGCGCCCTCATCGCCGAGTGGCTCGAGACCCTCCCCCTGCCGCAGCTGCCTGGGCCAGGCTCCACGCGCGTCTGACCCGCTCGAGCCACTGAATGTGGACAGGAATCGCAGATGGGTACGCGGCGCCGCCACCGAAGCGATCCAGGTCACACCAGATGGGTAGGGTGAGGGCATGCCAGCTGATGCACCTGAGCTTCCTGCGTTCACGCCGCGCGAGGACGTCGACACCTACTTCATCCCCCGCCTCGAGACCCCCGAAGGAGCCCCCGAGGGCGCGCGCCTGTTCGATCCGACGATCCACGTGCAGGGCGCCTGGAACGAGGGCGAGCAGCACCTCGCCGCGTCGGCAGGGCTCATGGTGCACTGCATCGAACAGCACGAGCCGCGCGACGACATGCAGCTTGCGAAGATCACCTTCGACGTCCTCGGCTTCATCCCGCTGCGTCCGACGCTCGTGTCGGTGCGCACGATCCGCCCCGGCCGCACGATCGAACTCGTCGAAGCCACGTTCAGCGTCGACGGACGAACCATCATCGTCGGGCGCGCGTGGCGTCTGTCGAAGCAGGATTCCTCACCGGTGGCGGGCGCCGACGTGCCCACCATGCCGCCCCTCGAAGAATGCACCCCCTACAGCATGGCGAGCATGTGGCCGGGCGGCTTCATCCACTCCCTCGACGGTTACGAGGCCGAACCCTACGTGCCGGGCCGACACCGCGTCTGGCTGCGCACGCAGCTGCCGATCGTCATGGGTGAACAGATCACCCCGACGACGCACTTCCTCTCCGTCATCGACGGCGCCAACGGCATCGCCGTCCGCGTCGATCCGCGCGAGTGGATGTACCCCAACGTCGATTTGACGGTGCACCTCTTCCGCCAACCCGACCCCACCGCAACGGGATTCGACACCATCGTCGCGATGGGCGAGAGCGGGCTCGGCGTCACGATGACGTCACTGCACGACATCCACGGCCCCGTCGGACGCATCGCGCAGAGCCTGACGGTCCGCAAGCTCTGACGCGCGATGTTGCCCGGGAATCGTCAGTGGGTGAACTGCACGCCCTGGGAGGCGTCGAGCACGACGCCGACGCGGGCGCCGGGCTCGAGCGCGGCCGGTTCGACGTCGCCGGGGTAGGCCACAGCAGCCAGCTCCAGCATGGGCAGCGCATCGAGCCGGACGCTCACGCGCGTCAACTCGTCCGCCACCGCGCTGTGCACGATGCTCGCCGCCAGCGCGCGGGGGGCCCGGGCGTCACGCGCTCCGGCCGCTTCGCCCCACGAGGAACCATGCGTCGCCCCGGCGTCACGCATTGCGACACCGTCTCCCGAAGAGGAGCCGGACGCCGTTCCTGTCGCAACCACCCGTAGGGCACTCTGACGCAACTTCCAACGCCCCGGCGCGAGGCCCACCGCTGTCGCCTCGTCGGGGTCCAGGGTCGTCGTGAAGCCGAGGAAATCGGCGGTGTCTTCGTCGGACGGCACGGCCCACACCTCAGGCGCGGCACCGTGCTGGACGATGCGTCCGTCGCGCATGACGGCGATGTCGTCGGCGACGGTGAGCGCCTCGCCGTGATCGTGCGTGACGAACAGTGCGGTCGCGTTCTCGGCGGTGAGGATGGCCCGCAGATCGGTCGACAACCGCTCGCGCAGGCCTCTGTCGAGGGCCGAGAGCGGCTCGTCGAGGAGCAACAACCGCGGTCGCACCGCGAGGGCCCGCGCGAGCGCCACACGCTGCTGTTGACCGCCGGAAAGCGTTGCGGGAGAACGCTTCTCGTAGCCAGGCAGCCCGACGAGGTCGAGCAGTTGCCCGACGCGTGCGGCCTGCTCGGCGCGCCCCACACCACGTCGCGCCAGCCCGTAGGCGACGTTCGCGGCGACGTCGAGGTGCCCGAACAGTTGGCCGTCCTGGAACATCAGCGCGAAGTCGCGCTTGTGCGTCGGCACGCGCGTCACGTCGTCGCCGTCGAAGCTGACGCGCCCCGCGTCGAGACGCTGCAAGCCTGCGACGGCGCGCAGCAGCGTCGACTTGCCGCAGCCGCTCGGGCCGAGGACGGCGAGCACGCGCCCGGCGTCGACGGTGACATCGACGTCGTCGAGCGCCGGTGACTCCTGGCCGGCGAACGTCACGCGGGCGCCGCTGACGACGAGCCCGCGCGCCGCCTCCGCGGCCCGCTCACCATCGGCCCGCTCGCCACCAGACGTCATCCCCTCGGACCGCGTCCCACCGGCTCGCAACCCGTCGGACCTCTCGCCACCAGACGGCATCCCGTTGGCCCGCTCTTCACCGACCGGCGTCCCACCAGCCCACGCCGGACCGGCGTCGCCTCGCCTGGGTCGTCCCACCATCAGCCCATCCTCCCTGCGGCGACGCCGCCGATCTTGTCGACGGCCACCATGACGAGACCAGTCACGGCTGCGAGCACGACGGACGCTGCCATCGCGCCACCGAAGTTGGCGTCACCGGGGCGCCCGATCAGCTGGTAGATGACGACGGGCAACGTCGGCGAATCAGGTTGCGCGAGAAAGGCCGTCGCGCCGAACTCGCCGAGCGAAACCGCGAGCGCGAACCCGGCTGCCGCGACGAAGGGTCGCCACAGCACCGGCAGATCCGCCGTCATCCATGCCCGGACCGGCGAGGCCCCGAGCGCGGCGGCCGCCTCGCGCGGACGGGGGTCCAGCGAGCGCAGCACGGGCGTCAGCGTGCGCACGACGAGCGGCAGCGCGACCATTGCCTGCGCGATCGGAATGAGCGCTGACGACGAACGCAGGTCGAGAGGCGGCCGGTCGAGCGTGATGAGGAAACCGAAACCGACGGTCACGGCCGAGACGCCGAGCGGCAGCATGAACGCCGCGTCGAGCAGCCGGACGACACTCCGCCCCTTCGGGCTCGCCGCGCGCCACGACACGACGACGCAGACGCACACCCCCAGCACGAGCGCGAGCAACGCAGCGTCGATCGCGATGCGCCAGCTCTGCGAGAGCGCACCGACGACCCCGAGGTCACCCAATCCGCGATAGTGCTGCACCGTCCAGCCGCCATCGGAACGCAGCGAGCGCACGAGCAGCGTCACCAGCGGCGCCAGGATGAGCGCCCCGACAGCGGCGGTGAGCGTCAGGGCAGCCACGTCACCGCGACCAGGACGTCGCAGCGCCGTCTGCTGCGTCACGCCACGCCGCACCCGCTCGTCATGACGCCCGATGCGCGAGCGTTCGCTGACGACGAGCAGCGCCGCGACGAGGACGAACTGCGTCACCGACAGCACCGCCGCGGCTCGCAGGTCGAGGAATTCGACGGTGAGGGAGTAGATCTCCGTCTCGAGTGTCGAGTAGCGCAGGCCACCGAGCATGAGGACGATGCCGAACGCCGTCGAGCAGAACAGAAACACGACGCTCGCGGCGCTGACGACGGCGGGGCGCAGCTGCGGCCACGTCACCGTCCGGAAGACCTGCCGCGGTGATGCCCCGAGTGCCGCCGCCGACTCCGCCGTGCGCGGGTCGAGCGACGCCCACATCGGCCCGACGGTGCGCACGACGACGGACACGTTGAAGAACACCATCGCGAGCAGCACCGGCTGCCACGAGCCGTCCCAGCCCAACCAGGCAAGCGGGCCGCCGTCGGCGAACAGCGACCGGAACGCGACGCCGACGACGACCGTCGGCATGACGAACGGCAGGACGACGAGCGCGCGCCACACCCCCGCCCCCGGCACGCGCAGCCGGTACAGGGCGTGCGCGACGGGCACACCGAGCAGCACCGAGCACGCCGTCGCGAGCGCCGCCATCCACACGGTGAACCACAGCACGCGCAGGATGCGCGGGCGCGTCAGGACGTCCGTGAATCCGCCCAGATCGACGTGCCGACCCGGCGCGAGCCCACGCACCGCCATCGCTGCGACGGGCCACGCGAAGAAGATCGCGAGGAACACGAGCGGGACGACGGCAAGCGCGGCCATGACGAACGGCGCGCGAGCGCCCCGGGCTCGTGCGCCGCGACGCAGACCATCACGGGTGCCGTTCATCGCTCGGGCGTCACTTGGACGTGACGTCCTTCCACTTCGTCAGCCATTCGGAACGGTTCTTGTCGATGTCGGCGGGCGACACCTCGATCGGCTTCGTCGGCTGCTTCGCGTTCGCCGCCCACGCCTTGGGCAGTTCGACGTTCGAGTCGACGGGGAAGACGTACATCGAGTCGGGCAGCGACTTCTGGAAGCTCGCACCGTTCATGAAGTCGATGAGCGCCTTCGCGCCGTCGGGGTTCTTCGCCCCCTTGAGCACACCGGCGTACTCGGTCGATCGGAAGCACGTGTCGAGCAGCGCCGACGTCGTCGACGTGCCCGCCTTGTCGACGGTGAACGCCGGCGAGCTGTCGTAGCTGACGACGATCGGACGCTTGCCCTTGCCGCTGCCGGTGAAGTCGACCTCGTACGCGTCGCTCCAGCCCGACGTCAGCTTGAGCCCGTTCGCCATGAGCTTCTTCCAGTACGCCTCCCAGCCGTCCTGGCCGTAGTGGCCGACGGTCGCGAGGAAGAACGCCATGCCCGGCGAGCTCGACGACGCGCCCGGCGCGACCATGAGGTTCTTGTACTCGGGCTTGACAAGGTCGTCGAACGACGCGGGCTTCGTCTTGTGGTTCTTCGTGAACCACGCGTCGTCGACGTTGACGCACACCGACGCGGTGTCGATCGGCGACAGCTGCCCCTTGCCCTGGCCGTCCGGCAGCTCGTACTTCGACGCCGACGCAGGCGCGCCCTTCGGGCTGTACGGCTCGAGGACGTCGTTCGTCGTGACACGCGAGGCGAACGTGTTGTCGATGCCGAACACGACGTCACCGAGCGGGTTGTTCTTGCTCAGCACGAGCTTGTTCGCGAGCTCACCGGCGTCACCGGACTTCACGACCTTGACGGTGTAGCCCGTCTGCTTCGTGAACTCGGCCATGACGTTCTTGTCGGGCGCCCACGACTCGTGCGTCACCAACGTGACCGTCTTCGACGCGCCCGAACCCGACGCACCCGAGCCGCCCGCTGAACTCGACTTCGAGCCCGACGAGTTGTTGTCGACGCTGCACGCCGCCAGCGCACCCACGCACGCGAGCGCCAGCACGGCGCGGCCACCACGAGACATCATGTGAACGTTCCTCCTCACGGCCAGTGAGGGACGTCGTCGCCCGCACGTACGCGCGACGAGTGAGAACTCGACTTCCTCCGCCGGTGCTAACCGGGTCAGGTTCGAGGGTTTGGTGCCGGATGCGGCACGATCTCAGCGCACACTGCGCTCCCCTGTCGTTCGAGCGTGAGATTAGCACCGACCACCGACGGACGACACGCTTCGGCCCGCTTCGCACTCCGGCATCCCCGCTGACGGCTCGTGCGCACCTCACGCCGACGCCGGATCCCTCGTGCACGAGCCGGCCGCCACGACGCCCACCCCCGTCAGACCGGGCTGATGAGCATGCCGACTGGCGCAGCGACACATGCACGCGCGAGGATGGACCCAAGACATCAACGGCCCGAGGCTCGACGACGCCTCACGACGGCCGACGACACGTAAGGGGAAACACCATGGGCAACCTCGTGTGGAAGGTGCTGAGCATGGGCGCCGGCATCGTCGCGAGCAAGATCGCGACGACCACCGCAACCAAGACGTGGAAGATGACGACCGGCAAGAGCCCGCGCAGCGCGAAGGACCCGAACGCCAGCATCATCGAAGCCGCGATCTACGCCGCCATCTCCACCGGCGCACTCGCCGCCGCCAAGATGTACGCCGAACGCCGCGCCGCCGACTACTTCACCAAGTCCGCCGGCCACCCGCCGCAGGCCCTCGTCAAGCGCGCCGAAGAAGAGGCCAAGGAAGCCCAGAAGGGCAAGAGCCAGGCGCCCGTCGTCGTCATGAAGTAATTCCCCTTCGTCCGCTTTCCGGCGTGGGAGCCTCGCGGGCTCGGCTCCCACGCTCGGTGCAGCAGACTCGGGGGCGTCCATGTTGCGCATGGAGCTGTTCGCTTGGAGGGTCAGGTTCTGCCTGGCCCTCCTCGCGTGTCTCTGGCCGACGCATCACTGAGCGTCGCGAATTTCGTCCACACCGGCGAATTTCGCCCACATTCGCGATTCACGTCCACCTCGGCGGATCTCGTCCACATTCACGTCCCGGCCGAACATCACGCCGCGCTCCGGTGGCATGCTGACGCCATGAGCACGGCCACCCGAGCGCAACTGCGCCTCGGCACGTCAGGGTGGACGTACGCCTCCTGGAAAGGCACCGTCTACCCCGCAGGCGTCGCCGACCGCGTGCGCCTCGAGTACTACGCGGCGAACCTCTTCGACACCGTCGAACTCAACGCCGGCTACTACCGCTGGCCGGCACTCACGAGCTTCGAGAGCTGGCACCGCCGCCTGCCCGACGGCTTCCGCATGACCGTCAAGGCCCCCAAGGGCCTCACCCACGTCGGCCACCTCACCGCCCTCGACGAATGGCTACCGCACATCACCCCCGCCCTCGACGCGCTCGGCGACCGCCTCGGGCTGTTCCTCGTCCAACTCCCCCCGGCTCTGCAACGCGACGATGCGCTGCTCGACGCCTTCCTCACTGCGATGCCGAGCCGCTTCGACATCGCCGTCTGATTCCGCCACGACAGTTGGCTCGACGACGAGGTCTTCGCGCTGCTCAAACTCCACGACGCGGCCTACGTCGTCATGGACGGGCCCACCCCGAAGACGCACACCGCCGACGTCCGCGTCACCTCCTCGAACGTCTGCATCCGCTTCCACGGCCCGAAGGGCGCCAAGCTCTATGGCGGCAGCTACTCGGACGACGCCCTTCTTGCATGGGCAATCGGCATCGACGGCCGGCTCACCGAGAGACGCACCGTCTGGGCGTACTTCAACAACGACATCGACGGCGCCGCCGTCGCCAACGCGCAGACCCTGGGCCGCCTCGTCCGCGAGCGCACGTGAGCCGTCTGCCGTAACGTCGTCCCCATGACCACGGCACAGGGCACGAACCCGACGAACGACGAGGGCGCCGAGGGCGAGATCGTCCCCGTGGCGTTCAGCGAATACCGCGAGCACGAACCCGAGACCCCGGGCGTGCACGACGAATCCGTCACCGACGATGCGGAGCTGCGCCCCGACTACGCGGCCGTCATCGAGCGCATCGAGACGCTCGGGCCCGACGAGGTGTCGCGCCGCCTCGAAGCGGCCGGCAAGGGCCTGACCGAGCTCGGCGTGACGATCAACTCCGAGGACGGCAACCGCCCGTACCCGATCGACATCGTGCCGCGCATCATCTCGGCCGAGCGCTGGGCCGAGCTCAGCGCCGGCGCCGAGCAGCGCGTCCGTGCGCTCGAACTCTTCCTGCGCGACGTCTACGGCCCCGGCGAGATCATCAAGGCGGGCCGCGTCGACGCCGACATGCTGCGTCGCTCGCCCGGCTGGTCCGAGGACGGCCAGCGGGTGCCCGCTGACTTCGTCCGCGCCGGCATCTGCGGCCTCGACCTCGTCTCGCCCGCGTCCGGCGAGTGGATGGTGCTCGAGGACAACCTGCGCATGCCCGGCGGGCTCGGCATGACGCACATCAACCGTGAGGTGCTCGAGAACCACTTCGCCGAGATCCTGCCGCCCGCGGAGACGCTCGAGCACCCGACCCGGACGTACGGGCTGCTGCACGAGTCGCTCATCGCGAGCGCAAGACTCGTCGACGGTGGCGTTGCCGAGGCCGAGATCGGCCTGTGCATGGTCTCCCCCGGCCCGACGGACACGACCTGGTACGAGCAGAACCTCGTGAGCGGCCAGGTCGGCGCCGCCATCGTGACGGCAGACGCCCTCGTCGTCGACGACGGCAAGCTGTGGCGCCTCGACGGCGGCGAACGTCACCGCGTGCACCTGCTCAACCCGCGCATGGGTGAGACCGAGCTGTTCGAAGCGAAGGGCGCGGACGGTCGTCCGCTCGGCGACGCGCTGCGTGACGTGCTCGCGGCGGGCGCGGTCGCCATCGTCAATGCGCCCGGCAACGGCCTCGCCGACGACAAGGCGACGTACGCGCTCGTGCCCGACATCATCGATTTCTACCTCGGCGAGAAGCCGCTGCTCGCGCAGGTGCCGACGCTGCTGTGTGCCCGCGAGGACCACCGCGAGGAGGTGCTCGATCGCCTCGACGAACTCGTCGTCAAGCCGATCGACGGCTACGGCGGCAGCGGCATCACTGTCGGCCCGGAGTGCTCGGCCGACGAGCTGGAGACGCGCCGTCGGGAGATCCGTGAGACGCCGGAGCGCTTCGTCGCGCAGGACATCGTGCCGTTGTCGACCCTGCCGACGCTCGTCGACGGCTCGTTCGTGCCGAGCCACGTCGACCTGCGCGCGTTCGTGCTGCAGCGCCCGGACGGGCAGGACGCCTCGCGCACCGTCGCCGTCACGACACCGGGAGCGATGACGCGCGTCGCCCCAGCGGGCACGATGATCGTCAACGTCTCGGCCGGCGGCGGCGCGAAGGACACCTGGATCCAACGCTGACGCCCGCATCGCGGCCCGGTGCGACGCTCGAAGCGCCCTGACGCGATCGTCGACGGCCGCGCCACCGTGCGCAGAGTTACGCCCGGTCGCGCAGCCCCACGCCTCTGCGTGCAAGTGCACCCAGGTGCACTTGCACGCAGAGGAGACGGGGCGCGGCGCCGTGGGTGAGACTGAAGACATGACGCGCGACGCCAGCCAGCAGCCGACCGAGTTCATCCGCACGATGGCGGACGGCACGACGAAGCAGGTCAACCCGCTGAGCGGTACGAAGGTGTGGACGGTGCCCGGCCGCGGCGACCGTCCCCTCGGGCTCGTCCCGCCTGATGTCAAAGACCTCGTGGCGCAGGACTTCACGTCGTCCTGCGCGTTCTGCTCCGACCGCTACCTCGAGACGCCACCGGAGAAGGTGCGCTCGGTCCTCGCCGCAGGTTCCGCCGAGGGGTCGCGCTTCGTCCGACTGCGTGGTCTGACGCCGGCCGAGGTGACGTCGCAGGTCGCCGAGTTCCGCCGCATCCCGAACCTGTTCGAGATCATGTCGGTCGACTACTGGCAGGCCAACCACGGCTACACGTTCGACGACGCGATCGAGGCCCGCCGCCGCGCCTACGAGGCTGCTGACGGAGGGCGCGAACACCTGCTGCGCCTCGCGCGGGTGCGTCTCGGCGAGCGCGCCGAGGCCGCCACGGACGCCGAACTCCTCGACGCTGCAGGCGATTTCTTCGCGAGCACCCATGACGTCATCGTCGGCCGCCGCCACTACGTCGACGGCGCGACGCGCAGCGACCAGCTCGCCTCGTCAGGCGCCCTGACGCCGACCGAGCACCGCGAATACCTCGACCTGACGATCGACGCGATGGCCGAGCTGTACGCGACGAACCCGCACGTGCGCTACGTCGCGGCCTTCCAGAACTGGCTCAAGCCGGCGGGCGCGTCGTTCGACCACCTGCACAAGCAGATCGTCGGCATCGACGAGTTCGGCACCTCGACCGACCTCGACATCGATGCGGCGCGTCGCGATCCGCGCGTGTTCGAGGAACTCATCGCCTACGCGCGCAGCCACGATCTCGTCGTCGCGGAGAACGCTCACGCGATCGCCTTCGCCGGGTTCGGCCACCGCTACCCGAGCATCGAGATCTGGTCGACGTCCGGCACGTGCGAGCCATGGCTCATGACCGACGACGAACGTCACGCAATGGCCGACCTCGTCCACGCCGCGCATGCCGCGACCGGAGCCGACGTGCCGTGCAACGAGGAGTGGCACCACCGTCCGCCGTCCATGAGCGAGGTCGAGATCCCCTGGCACGTCGTGCTCAAGTGGCGCATCGCCAACCTCGCCGGGTTCGAGGGCAGCACGAAGATCTACCTCAACACCATCAGCCCCGCGGGCGTCCGCGACCGCGTCGTTCCCGCGCTCCGCCGGTTGCAGGACGAGGGCCGCCTCGCCCCCGGCATCCGCCTCTGATCGCTGCGCGCGTCACCGTCGGGTCGCGAAGAATTCCTTGAGGACCGCCGAACACTCGTCCTCACGGATGCCGCCGACCACCTCGATGCGGTGGGTCGAGCGTGAGTCGCGCACGACGTCCCACAGCCCGCCGCAGGCGCCGGCCTTGCGATCCCACGCCCCGAGGACGATGCGCGGCAGCCGCGCCTGAACGGCTGCCCCCGCGCACATGAGGCACGGTTCGAGCGTGACGACGAGGGTGCAGCCGTCGAGGCGCCAGCCCCCTCGCGACGCTGCAGCGCGCCGCATCGCGACGATCTCCGCATGACCCGTCGGGTCGCCGTCGACCTCACGAAGGTTCGCGCCGACGCCGATCACCTCGCCGTCAGGATCGACGACGAGCGCTCCGACCGGCACGTCTCCCGCCGCGCCCACCTCACGCGCCAGTTCGAGCGCGCGCCCCATCCACGCGTCGTACGTGAGCTCGATCGCTGGTGCCACGGGAAGATCCACGGGTTAAGTTTGTCCCATGCGCGTCATCGTTGCCGACCACCCGCTCATCTCGCACAAGCTCACGACGCTGCGTGACAAGCGAACCGACTCCCCGACGTTCCGTCGCCTCGTCGACGAACTCGTCACGCTCCTCGCGTACGAGGCGACGCGTGACGTCCGCGTCGAGGAGGTCGACGTCGAGACGCCGGTGACGACGGCGCGCGGCATCAAGCTCGCGACGCCGCGTCCGCTGCTCGTGCCGATCCTGCGCGCCGGCCTGGGCATGCTCGACGGCATGATGCGGCTCCTGCCGACGGCCGAGGTCGGCTTCCTCGGTCTCGTGCGCAACGAGGAGACGCTCGAGGCGACGACGTACGCGAACCGTCTGCCCGACGACCTGTCGGGCCGTCAGGTCTACGTCGTCGACCCGATGCTCGCGACGGGCGGCACCCTCGCCGCGACGATCGACTACCTCGTCGAGCGCGGCGCCGACGACATCACGGCCGTCGTGCTCATCGCCGCGCCGGAAGGCCTGGCGAAGCTCGAGGAGTTGACGTCGCACATCGAGGTGCCCATCACCCTCGTCACCGGTGCGATGGACGAGAAGCTCAACGAGAACGGCTACATCGTGCCCGGCCTCGGCGACGCCGGCGACCGTCTCTACGGCATCGCGACGCACGACGCGTGAGCGCCTGAGCCGCATTCTCGATGGGGGCCGAAATCCTGCAGTGCAGGGTTTCGGCCCCCATCACGCTCATTCGGGGCTGAAACACTGCATGGCAACGTTTCAGCCCTCAGCCCCGAGCACCCAGGTCGATGGCGTCGCCCCAGCCAGCGTCACGAGCCTGCTTGTAGGCCGGGCCGGCCTTCTTCGTCACGACGGCGCGTCGCACCTGGCCGGCGAGGCCTGAGGCGTCGAGCGCCTCGCACACCTGCAGCTCGACGAACCCCTTGTTCTTCTTCGGATGCCGGATGATGCGGGCGTCGCGCTCGCTGGGGCGCTGCGTCAGATCGACGCCGTCGCGCAACGGCACACCCTGCGCCACGTGCGCGGGCTCACGCACCATCGCGACGTACGAGAACTTCTCGTCCTCGTGCGACAGCTCGCCACCCTTGATCTGCCGGTGCACCGACGAACGGTTGACGCGCGCCGCGAAGTGGCACCAATCCGGTTCCGTCTTGGCGAGCAACGGGCACGCCCCCTGATGCGGACATGGCGCCGCGACCGACCACGACTGCTCGAGCAGTTGATCGCGGGCTCGCAGGATGCGCGCGTAGCCGTCCGGCGTGCCGGGTTCGACGATGACGACGGCGCGCGTCGCCGCTGACGTCGCCTCGGCGACGATGCGATCGGCCTGCTGCGGCGACAACTCGCTCAACACATAGGAGACCGTCGCGAGATCGGCGCCGCCACCGGATGGCGCACCGACCGTCACGTTCCACGACCCGACGCGGCCCTCCTGCCACACGGTGCGCTCGAGGGCGGGCACCCCACTGGCGCGCGCGAGCCGCTGCCCCAGGTCGAGCGCGGCCGGCACCTGGTCGAGGACGCTGATGTCGCGCAGCGTCTCGAAGACGTCCGCCGCCGCCCAGGCCGCGGCGCCGGTGCCGCCGCCGAGGTCGACCATCGACGTCACCGAATCAGCGTCGAACACACCGGAATCGGCGAGGGCGCGCAGCGCCGAACGCACCGCACCGAACGTCGCGGGCATGCGGTAGTGGGCGTACGCGAGCACGTCGACGGGGCGCGCGAGAATGGGCTCGTCAGCCGCCGCGACGGCCCGATACCGGGTCGACAGGCGCGTGACAGCGTCACTCAACTGCTTGATCGCCGTACCGGAGGCTTCTCGTTCGAGCGCATCGCGCAGACTCATCGCCAGATCCACGCCGTCAGCGTACGCACCACCAGCGACAGCGGCGCGCGCGTTCCACGGCGGGCCCGACGGCGCGCACCCGCCGGCGAGCGCCGCGAAAACGGTTCGGCGCGCCTGCGCCGCAGCATGGGTGAACCCTGCAAGGATGCGAGAGTTGCCCGTGCCTTCCCCCGCGCGCTCCACCCACCAGAAAGAGACGACGCCATGGACAAGATCAACTTCAAGTCGATCCTGAAGTTCTTGTTGTTCGCGTTCATCATCTACGCCGTCTTCTCGAGCCCCGCGAAGTCGGCCGACGTCGTGCGCGCCGTCGGCGACGTGCTGCGCAACGCCGTCACCAACCTGCGCGAATTCTTCGACGCGCTGCTCGGCAAGAACTGAACCCATGGGCCCACTGCGCCCACATCAGGCGAGCGACCGCGTCGCCGGTTATCTCGCGCGCGGTGAGGACGTCGTCCTCGAGATGAAGCAGCACTGGGCGCGCGTGCTGCCCGCCATCACCTCGTGCGTCGTCGGGTTCGTCCTCGTCATCGTCGCGGGCATCTGCGCGCCCGCCTGGATGGGCCCGCTGACGAACGCCGCGTGGTGGATCTGGCTCGTCCTCGCCGCGCACCTCGCCTGGCGCGTCGTCGAATGGTGGGACCAGACGTTCGTCATCACGAACAAGCGCCTCATCCTATTGCACGGGTTGTTCGTCAAGAAGGTGGCGATGATGCCGCTGTCGAAGGTGACGGACATGTCGTACAACCGCTCGCCCGCCGCGCGGCTGCTCGGCTACGGCACGTTCAAGATCGAGTCGGCGGGTCAGGAGCAGGCGCTCAACGTCATCGACTACGTGCGCAACCCCGACGAGAAATACCGCGACATCTGCGGGCTCATCTTCGGTTTCGAGGACGAGGACGACCCGCGCCCCAGCGGGCACGCGGACGCGCGGCACGCCGACGACGAGGGCTACGACGACGAATGGCGTGACCCGTGGGTCGAGGACGACTGGCGCGACGAGTTGCAGCATGACGAGTCGTGGGATGGCGTCGGCTGGTCCGACGACGAACAACGCCGCGAGACGCCGCGCCGCGAATCGCAGCGTCATGAGTCGCAGCGTCACGGCCCGTCAGGCGGCGACGACACCCGCCCCCTCGCGGTCCGTCAGCCCCGAGCTCGCTACGGCCGCGGGCAACGTCGAGCCGCCGAGGACGACACCGATCCTCACGGATTTGTCACGGTTGACCACCCAAACCCCCACAGTGACACCGATCACACGTACCGTCAGCGGCATGACAGGGACGAGACGTCGCCCGAGCAGGGTGACGAATCGGCCTGGTGGGTGAGCCGTGAACACGCGACCTCACCTCAACCCGTCCGCCGACGAGGTCGCGACCACGATGTGGACGATGGCTCCACATGGCGAGACGGAACGTAATCTCACACGGTTCCAACCATCCGGTGAAAGGGCGCTCACATGAGCCTTTTGCGCACCAAGTCGATCGAAGCGTCGATCGCAGACTCGGAAGCCTCCGAGTTCCAGCTGAAGAAGAACCTGTCAGCGCTCGACCTGACGGTCTTCGGCATCGGCGTCATCATCGGCGCCGGCATCTTCACGGTGACGGGGCGAGCCGCGCACACGATGGCGGGCCCCGCCATCGTCATCTCGTTCCTCATCGGCGCCTTCTGCTGCGGTCTCGCGGCCCTGTGCTACGCCGAGATGTCGTCGGCGGTGCCCGTCTCGGGCTCGGCCTACACGTTCTCCTACGCGACGATGGGCGAACTCATCGCCTGGATCGTGGGCTGGGATCTGCTTCTCGAGCTCATCCTCGCCGCGGGCGTCGTCGCCCAGGGTTGGAGCGCGTACTTCAACATCCTGTTCGGTGAGTGGGGGTTGAAGCTGCCCGACAATCTGCAGGGCGGCACCGGCTGGTTCACCCACTTCGACATCGCCGCCTTCGGCCTCGTCGCCGTGCTCACCTGCGTCATCGCGACGGGCATCAAGGAGTCGATGCGCGTCAACCTGACGCTCGTCGCCGTCAAGCTGTTCATCGTGCTGTTCATCATCGTGATGGGCATCCAGTACATCAACACGTCGAACTACACCCCGTTCGTGCCGCCGGCTCAGCACCTCGAGAGCACGTCCGACACGCTCAAGCGCCCCCTGTGGGAGCTCATGACGGGCATGGAACCGCAGGCGTTCGGCGTCATGGGCGTCATCTCCGGCGCAGCCCTCGTGTTCTTCGCCTACATCGGCTTCGACGTCGTCGCGACCACCGCCGAGGAGACGCGCAACCCGAAGCGCGACCTGCCGATCGGCATCATCGGCTCGCTCGCGATCTGCACGATCCTCTACGTCTCCGTCTGCCTCGTCATCACCGGCATGGTGAGCTACGACAAGATCGACCCCAAGGGCGCACTCGCCGCGGCCTTCCGCGATCACGGACATCCCGGGTACGCGCAGATCATCGCAGCCGGCGCCGTCGCGGGTCTCGCCACGGTCGTCATGACGCTGATGATCGGCGCCACCCGCGTCATGTACGCGATGTCGCGCGACGGCCTGCTGCCGATGGGCATGGCACGCACGAACCCCAAGACGGGCACGCCGGTCCCGATGACGCTCGTCATGGGCTTCATCATCGCGGTCGCAGCGGCGACCATCCCGATCGGTGAGTTCGAGGAGATGGTCAACATCGGCACCCTGTCGGCGTTCTTCCTCGTCAGCCTGGCCGTGCCCGTGCTGCGCAAGAAGCGCCCCGACCTCGAGCGCCCGTTCAAGGTGCCGGGCAGCCCCGTCCTCCCGTGGGTCGCCGCCGCTGTGTGCCTCTACCTCATGCTCAACCTGCCCGTCGAGACGTGGCTGCGTTTCGTGGTGTGGCTCCTCATCGGCTTCGCGATCTACTTCTTCTACGGCCGCGGCCACTCGCGCGTCGGTCGCAACCCGCAGCTGCAGGGCGGCGTCGGTGACGGCGTCTACGCCACCGACCTCGACACGTCGGTCGGTGACGGCGCCGAGGCGCTGCGCAAGAACGAGCGACGCTACTGAGCACACTCGCCTCGTTTCATCTCGAAGCCCCTCACCCGCATCGTCGGGTCGAGGGGCTTCGACGTGCTCCGTCGCCTCTTGTCGCAGCTCACCCGCGCCCGCGATCGAGCGGAATCGGTGGGATCGAGCGTCGGGGCACTCGATCCCGCCGATTTCGCTCGATCACGTCGGCGAGCACCCATGCACCCGGTCGCCCCACCCGAGGGCCCTAGAATGATCGACGCCCACCCGCCGACCCGCGTTCTTCGAGGTTCCTCATGGCTGTTCGCCCCATCACCATCGTCGGCCACAAGGCCCTGCACGCACCCACGAAGCGGGTCAAGGAGATCACCGACGACACGCGCGCCCTCGTCGAGGACATGTTCGAGACGATGGAGGCGGCGAACGGCGTCGGCCTCGCAGCCAACCAGGTCGGCGTCAAGCAGCGCATCTTCGTCTTCGACTGTCCCGACGACGAACTCGGCGATAACCGCCGCGGCGTCGTCATCAACCCGAAGCTCGAGAAGGGTCGCGTGCCTGCCGGCGAGGCCGACGAGGAGAACGACAACGAGGGTTGCCTGTCGGTGCCCGGCGAGCACTTCCCGACGGCGCGGGCCGACTGGGCGAAGGTGACGGGCACCGACCTCGACGGGAACGAGATCGTCATCGAGGGGCACGGCTTCTTCGCCCGCATGCTGCAGCACGAGACCGACCACCTCGACGGCTACCTCTACCTCGACCGCCTCACGCCGACGATGCGCCTCGAGTCGCGCGAGGCGGTCAAGGACCGCGGCTGGCAGTACGACGGCATCACCAAGTGGGACCCGACCGAACTCAAGGCCGAGGACGTCTGAGCCGACAGCGGCATCCGAGCATCGTCGCGGAGCGTTGCCGCCCGATATAGCCTGACGTCATGAAGGCTGAAGCTGTCGCGAAACCGCACGCCTACCACGGTGAGGGCGTCATCTGGGCCGACGATTGGGGCGGCGGCCACCCGGCGCTGCGCTACGTCGACATGCTGGCCGGGGACGTCCTCGAGCTCCAGCCGGGCGGTGATGTCACCCGATTCCACGTCGGGGACGTCGCGGCAGCGCTGCGTCCGCGCGCAGGTGGAGGCGCGATCGTCGCGACGGAGCGTGGTTTCGCACTGACGCGTTCGGTCGACTTCGCCGATCTGGAGCACACCGCCGATCTGTGGCCGTCGACGCACGAGCCGCGCACCCGGTTCAACGACGGTGGATGCGCCCCCGACGGGTCGTTCTACATGGGGTCGATGGCCTACGACCAGAGCGAGGGCGCGGCATCGATGTGGCGGCTGGCGCCGGACCGGTCGACGAGCCATGTCTTCGGTGACGTCACCATCTCGAACGGCCTGTGCTGGTCGCCCGACGGCACGCTCGCCTACTACAACGACACGCCGACCCGCATCATCTGGGTGTTCGACTGGAGCGCCGAGACCGGCCTGACGAACCGTCGGCCCTTCGTCCGGCTCGAGGACGGCATCGGCCACCCCGACGGGCTGACGGTCGACGCCGAAGGCGGAGTGTGGACGGCGCTGTTCGGCGGCTCCGCCGTGCGTCGCTACGACGCTGACGGCTCGCTCAGCGAGATCGTCGAGGTGGGGCCGAGCCTGGTGACGTGCCCGGCCTTCGGCGGCGACGACCTCGACCAGCTGTTCATCACGACCTCGCGAGAGAACCTGCCGGACGACGCGGAGCCCGACGCCGGCGCCCTCTTCGTCTGTACGCCGGGTATCCGCGGTCAACGCACCCTCCCCTTCACCGGCTGACCGCACCAGTCCGTCCCCATGTACGATTCTTGACCCTTCCGCGAACCGCGTCCACATCGGCGATTTACGTCCCCATTCAACGGACGTTGCCACCAGGGCGACCCGTGTCACGACGACTCGCGCCGACGCGTGCGAATGTGACGCTGATTCGCAGATGTGGACGCCGTTCGCGCGTGTGAACGTGGATCGCGGATGGGGACGCGATTCGCCGATGTGGATGAAAATCGCAGGTCATGACAGGCGGGGCTGGCGGAGGAGCACAGGCCGGTTCACAAGGGGCGGCCGAGCCGATTAGCGTTCCCCCGAGGATGCGTGTAGAGTTCTATCTCGTTGCAGCGGCCGCTGAGGCCGGGCAGCAAGCACCCGTAGCTCAACGGATAGAGCATCTGACTACGGATCAGAAGGTTTGGGGTTCGAATCCCTACGGGTGCACTCTGTGTTGAGACAGAGGAAAGAACCCCCGGCTCGCCGGGGGTTTTTGCTATGTCCGGGCCTTGCTCTCCGCGCGGCCCGACAACCTTCGCCGAAGTGGGGTCCGATGCCGCTCACCACCCTGCTGGTCCTCGGTCTCGTCGTCGGCGTCGGCGCCTTCGTGCAACGCATCGCCGGGTTCGGCCTCGCCGTCGTCGCAGCGCCGTTCGTCGTCATGGTCGCTCCGCAAGTCATGCCGGCGGCACTGCTATTCGTTGTCCTGCCACTGCCCGTGCTGGAGATGGCTCGGGCCCACCGTGACATCCGGTGGCGGCCGTTCGGGTGGGCGATGGCAGGCCGCCTCGCGACGATGCCACTCGGCGTCTGGCTCGCGGCCAACGCGTCGCACACCGTCACGTCACTCCTCGTGGCCGGCATGGTGCTCGTCGCCGTCGCCGGATCGCTCACGCGCTGGCGCGTACGCCCGTCGTCGGGCATCGCCCTCGGCGCCGGAGCCTTGACGGGCATCTCGGCGACGACGGCGTCGATCGGCGGCCCGTTCTTCGGCCTCGCCCTGCAGGAACTCACACCGCAGCAGGCACGCTCGACACTCGCGCCGTTCTTCCTCTTCGGCTCACTGAGTTCACTGCTCGGCCTCGCGATCGGCGGCCAGATCAGCGCTGACGGTCTGCGTGCCGGGCTCGCGTGGCTGCCGTTCATGGCCGTGGGCGCTCTCGCGGCGCAGCCGTTGCGGCACTCGATCGACGCGGTGCGCTTCCGCCACAGCATCCTCGCGCTCGCGACGGTCAGCTCCCTCGCCGTCATCGTCCGCGTCGCGCTCACCTGAACGCGTCCCTCTCGACGGCGAGCGCCACGCCGTCCGCGTCCCGCGCGTCGTCATCGAGCCCGCGACGCTGGGCGCGACGTCCCCGTCACGAACGCTTTGTCGCATAGGTGCACCTTGCTGGCGCAACGCCCTTCGTCAGCGTGAGATTGAGGGCAAACAGCCCCCGATTCCGGGGCCGTCTCACGGAGGTAGCCATGGACATCACCGAGATCATCCTGCAGCAGCACACCGCTCAGCGACGCGCGTTCGCCGTGCTCGAGGAGTGGCCGCGCGACGACACCGACGGTCTGGCCGCGCTGTGGAGCCAGCTGCGCATCTTCCTCGAGCTGCACGCTGAGGCAGAGGAGCTGTACTTCTACCCCGAACTCGTCAAGATCGGCACCGGCGGCGCAGACGCCGAGAGCAACGACGAGCAGGTCGAGGACGCGATCCACGACCACAACCTGCTGCGCGACGCCATCAAGCGCGCGGACGCCGCCACGACCGGGTCGAAAGACTGGTGGGAGGCCGTCGTCCAGGCCAACATCGCGAACTCCGACCACATGGCCGAGGAAGAGCGTCAGGACCTGGCCGACTTCCGTCAGCAGGCGAGCCTCGAACTGCGTCACCAGGTCGGCATCAACTTCCTGCGCCACCTCGCGGCGTCGTGGTCGAAGCCGCTGACGATCGAGGACAAGAACCCCGAGCGCTTCATCGCCGACGCCGAGAAGGCCGGCCCGAGCGGCGCCGTCCGCGCCGCAGCTGCTCAGGCGAAGGAGCAGACGTCGACGCGCGTCAGCGCCCACCCCGAGCCGTCGCTCAAGGCCGACGACCCGGAAGGCGACGACTGAGCTCCCCTGATCGAACGCAACGCGCCATCGCTGGGTCCTTCCCAGCGGTGGCGCGTTGCTACGTCTGTGCGGCTGGACGCACGTCGAAGATCGGCCCCGAGCGGCGGTCGGTCGGCGCCGGGCGCGGGTGGTGCGCCCCCGGCGCGCTCGGGTGGGCCTCAGTCGGTCGCGATTCCGACGCTCCGTCCGACGGTGCTGCGCTCGGCCCCGTCCAGCACGATTCAGCGCACGACGACGCGCGCGTTGCCGTCACGCCGCGTCCAGCCTCGCGCGTCGAGATGCTCGAGCAGGGGGATGACGACGCGGCGCGTCGTGCCGAGCGCCTGGCGCGCCTCGCTCGTCGTGAACGGTTGCGGCAGTCTTGCGAGCTCGCGCATCGCTCGCGCGGGCGCGTCGGGCAGCAGGACGATGTCGGCGGGCTCGGCCTTGAGTCGCAGGATCGCTCCGCGCTGTGCAGCCGCGGCGAGCTGCCGGTTGCCGAGGCCGAGCGCCACGAGGTCATCGGCTTCGGGGGCATCGAACGGGTTGGCGCGCAGCCGTTCTCGAAGTTGCTCCAGGGCCGCTTCATCGGCACCGAACGATGAGCCGTGGCGTGAGCCGACAACCCGCCCGTCGCGGATCACGAGACCCGCATCAGGGTTCGTCACGCCGCATGACTCGACGAGGGCGGGCAGCAGACGTCGGGGCACGCCGAGGCGCGTCTCGATGGCGCCTGACGGCAGCCCGGGGCTCAAGGGGTCGGCGGCGTCAGCGGTGACCGCCTCGATGATCGCGGCGCGCCAAGCCGTCGCCTGTTTCTCGTGCACGACGAGTCCCTCGACACGACCCAGGCCCTCCCCCGGCAGGGGCAGCCCCTCGCGCAGCACCTCGGGGCGGCGGGCCCCGACGGCGGTGACCCACTCGTCGCGCACCCAGCCGCGGTCGGCGACGAGTGGTTCGAGCTGCGCGACCGCGTGGCCGGCTAGGACACGTGCGCGCTCCCGACCGGCGCCGCGCCTCGTCAATGCCGCCGGGTCGAGGTCGAGCACCGTTGCCCCGCAATGGATCCGCCCCGCTGACGCATCGCGCACGATGATGCGATCCCCCAGCCGCAACGGCAGCGGATCGCTCAGCGTCAACCGCGCGTGACGCTCGTCGAACGGTCGCACCCGCGCCTCGACGGACGCTGTGCCGATGTGGACGCTGACCTCCGCCGACGCATCCTGCCACTCATGCCCGCCCTCGCTGCGCACGTCGAGGACGTTCACCCACGACGCCGACCCCGGCGTCAGCAGGGGCGTGCCGCGCGGCACGTCGTCGGTGTGCAGACCTCGCAGAGCGACCGCGACGCGCGAGACCGGCGCGACCTCGTCATGACGCTGCCCGAGCACCTGCAACGAACGCACGACCGCTCGTTCGTCACCCACCTCCAACTCGTCCCCGAGACGCAGCGTGCCCGCCGCGAGCGTGCCGGTGACCACGGTGCCGGTGCCCTTGACGGAGAACGAACGATCGACCCACAACCGCACAGGGGAAACCGTGTCCACGGGTGGCATCTGCGCGACGAGATCGTCGAGGGCGCACCGCAGTTCGTCGATGCCACGGCCGCTGACGGCGTCGGTCTCGACGACGTCGACAACTTCGAGTGACGTCGCGGCGATGTGGCCGAGCGCTGTCTCACGCACCTCGGCGACGCGCTCGGGCGTCGCCAGGCCACAGCGCGTGATGACGAGCAGGCCGTGCCTGAGACCGAGTGCGTCGATCGCGTCGAGGTGCTCGCGCGATTGCGCCTGCCACCCCTGATCCGCGGCGACGACGAGCATGACGGCCGGCGCCGGCCCGAGGCCCGCGAGCATGTTGCCGATGAAGCGACGGTGGCCGGGCACGTCGACGAATGCGAGCTTCTCGCCCGACGGCAGGTCGAGCCCCGCGAACCCGAGATCGATCGTCAGGCCACGCTTCTTCTCCTCCTCGAGCCGATCCGGGTCGGTGCCCGTGAGAGCCCGCACGAGGGTGCTCTTGCCGTGGTCGACGTGACCGGCCGTCGCGACGACGCGCATCAGCACTCACTCCCCGCGAGCCGCACCGCGCCGCCGCTGCGCTCGGCGACGTAGCCCCTGGCGGGGAGGAGCGGTGTCGTCGCCGACGGGGCCGTGGCATCACGCCGCGCGTTCATCGTCATGCGCGTCCTCCGTCGTCAGCTGGGGTGCCGGATTCGTTGCCTACAGCGACGGCCCGGATCGCGGCGGCGACGTCGGCGTCCGAGGACGCAGGGACGCACCGCAGGTCGACGAGGCAGCGTCCAAGCGCGGTGCGGGCCAGGACGCACGGGCGTCCGAGGCGTAGCGCCTCCGCGAAGGGCTCCGGCAGGGCGACGGCGAGGCTCGGCAGCTCGAAACCAGGCGCGCCTCCCCCACCGACGCGTCCGATGACGTCGACGACCTCGGCGCCCGGAACGACGTCAGCGATGGCCGCCGCAAGGTGTGTCGTGCGCTGACGGAGCGAGTCGCGCGTCTCGTGCAGGGCGCGGGTAACGGGGGGTTCGGGGCCGCGCAGGGTGGCTTCGAGAGCGGCGAGCGTCAGCTTGTCGACGCGCATCGCGCGGGCCATCGGGTGGCGGCGGACGCGTTCCACGGCGTCGGCGTCGCCGAGAACGAGCCCCGCTTGCGGCCCGCCGAGTAGCTTGTCGCCGCTCGCGGTGACGACCGTCGCGCCATCGCGCAGCCAGCTCGTCGCGTCGGGCTCGTCGGGCAGCACCCGTTCGGGGGCGAGCAGGCCGCTGCCGACGTCCGCGATGACGGGGACGCCGAGCGCCGCGAGATCGCGCACGCCTGGCACCCCGGCGAACCCTTCGACGCGATAGTTGCTCGTGTGGATCTTGAGCACGGCGCCCACCCGGCGGCCGTGACGTTCGGCGTCGACGATGGCGTTCTCGTAGTCGCGCAGATGCGTGCGATTCGTCATGCCTACCTCGACGAGCCGGGCCCCGGCCGACTGCAGCAACTCGGGCAGACGGAAGCCGTCGCCTATCTCGATGAGTTCGCCGCGGCTGACGAGGACGTCCGTGTCCCCGGCGATCGCGAGGCAGGCGAGCAGCAGTGCCGCCGCGCCGTTGTTGACGACCAGTGCGCCGCCCGCGTCCGGCACCCGCTCCTGGAGCGCGTCGAGCGTTGCGCGGCCGCGCTTGGCGCGCGTGGCAGTGACGGGGTCGAACTCGACGTCGACGTACCCCGCAGCGCGACCGAGCGCCTCGACCGCGGCGTCGCTGAGAGGCGCGCGCCCGATGTTGGTGTGCACGACGACGCCCGTTGCGTTGAGGATCGCTCGCAGGGTGGTGGCCGACTCGGGCAGGCGCAATGCGATGGCCGCGTCGATGCCGTCGGGGCTGATGGTGCCCGCGCGGACGTCGGCCTGGGCAGAGACGATGGCGCGCTTCACAGCGTCGCGTCCGAGCGCGCCTACCTCGTCGGCGAAGCGTGCGAGGAGCTCGTCGGTGCGCGGGATGCGTCGACGTGGGTCGTCGCTCGTGGCCATCGTTCCTCCAGGTCGAGTGCTGATGCGCCCCAACCTATCGGGCAGGTCTGACAATCCTGCGCAGCAACGGTTTTCACGCCCTTCGCCGCTCCGGCGCACTCATGGCTCGAGTGACCCTCCGTGGCACGTCGCTCCGAGCCGCGGCGGCGAGCCCACGCGGCCGGAAGACGGGCCAATGACGACACATGCGAGAAGCCCCGCCAGCTCGCGGGGCCCTGAGACTTGCGGAGGCGGACAGGAATCGAACCTGCCAAACCGAGATGCTCGGTTTCACCGGTTTTGAAGACCGGGGGGCCCACCAGGAACCCGGACGCCTTCCCTTGGTGCGTGTCAATCATAGGGGCGCTGGGGTCGTGGGTGCGCCGGGGCGATGGGCGGGCGGGGTCCGCGCGGCGTACCCGTCGGGGTCGTTGTCAGGGGTACGGCGTAGGGTCGGGTGCATGGAGTCGATACGTCTGACGCAGTACGCCCATGGTGGCGGGTGCGCGTGCAAGATCCCGCCCGGCGAGCTCGAGGAGGCGGTGAAGCACCTCGTGGGGCAGCCGAATCCGAGTGTCATCGTCGGCCTCGACGACGGTGACGACGCAGCCGCCGTGCGCGTCGGCGAGCAGGCGGTGCTCTCGACGGCTGACTTCTTCACCCCTGTCGTCGACGACGCGTACGACTTCGGTCGCATCGCGGCCGCGAACGCGCTCAGCGACATCTACGCGATGGGCGGCACCCCCGTCGTCGCCATCAACCTCGTCGGCTGGCCGCGCGACGTGCTCGGCCTCGACATCATGGCCGAGGTGCTCCGAGGCGGCGCCGACGTCGGTGCGCAGGCGAACTGCCCCGTCATCGGCGGCCATTCGATCGACGATCCGGAGCCCAAGTTCGGCATGGCCGTCACCGGCATCGCCGACCCGGGCAAGCTCATGCGCAACGACGCCGCCGAGGCGGGCCTGCCCATCTCCCTGACGAAGCCGCTCGGCGTCGGTGTGCTCAACAACAAGCACAAGTCGACGGGCGAGGTTTTCCCGCAGGCCATCGAGGTGATGACGACGCTCAACCGCGACGCGTCGATCGCCGCCGTCGCGGCGGGTGTCAAGGCGGCGACAGACGTCACCGGTTTCGGTCTGCTCGGCCACCTGTGGAAGATGTGCCGCGCCTCGGGCGTTCGCGCCGAGATCGACTCCGCTGCCGTGCCGTACATCGAAGGCGCCCGCGACGCCGCAGCCGAGGGTTACGTCTCCGGCGGCACGCGTCGCAACCTCGACTGGGTGCGTGAGCACATCACCGCAGCCGACGGGATCGGCGAAGACGAACTGCTGCTGCTCGCGGACGCTCAGACGTCCGGCGGCCTCCTCGTCATCGGCGAGGTGCCCGGCGCGCCCGTGATCGGCCGCACCCTCCCCCTCGACGGCGGCGCCCCCGGCATCAGCGTGCGCTGACTCGAACAGCACAGCTGCACGAGAAATGCGCATCTGCACGGGTATCAGCAGTCACGATCCCGGTGCAGATGCGCATTTCTCGTGTACAGACCCGGCCAGCCGACGAGCCGACCCGCCAGACACGCGAGCGCTCAGAGGTTGACGGGCTTGCCGTCCGGGCCAGGCAGCGGTCGGCGCCCATCCGCGGTGCGGGGGGCGTCATCCGCCGAGGCCAGCCGCGGGCCTGTCGTGATGTTCTCCGTCCCGCCACGCGCGTCGAGGCGGCGGCGCTGCGGCCCCATCGTGTACTTCGGGTCCTTCGCCGATTCCATGCCGGCTTCGAACACCGCGAAGCGTGTGCACACCGAGCCTGCGACGAAGCAGGCCCCGGAGACGACGGACGCCACGCGCGAGCGTCGCGCGAACAGCGCCGTCCCGACGAACCCGGCGACGTTGAGCGCCATGCTCGCCTTGTTGAGCTTGCCGGCAGTACCGTGGTGCAGCGGCTCGCCGACGCCCTCGGCGTCGAGGTGCTTCTCGAGACGATTGAGCACGCCGAGGTCGACGGCCGACCCGATGAGCGCTAGCGCCCGGGCGGGGCCAGCCTTCTCGACTGGCGTCCACATCATCGCGTTGCCGCTCGCCGCGGCCGATGCTGAACCGCCGAACACGAACGGCAGGTACAGCCGCGACTCGTGCCACGTCGGCGTCGACGTGTTCGACAGCAGCACCGCCGTGTACGTCGCCAGCGGCGCCGCCATCGACGCACCGAGCGCGACGAATCCCGGTTCGGTGACGCCGAGCATCTTCTCGACGCCGACGAGTGCCCCGTTGACGCGCAACCCGGCGTCACGACGACCCGCAGCACGCGACTGCCGCCGCAACCACCGCGACCCCGGCACCTCGAGCGAGGACGCCGACGCGACCTCGCCTGCAGCCCCGGCCACGCGATCGAGCGCGCCGACCAGACCCGTCACGGTGCCGCTTCGCTTGAGCGGCAGCATCCGCAGCACCTCGAGGGCCGCGAGCGGCATCGCACCGCCGCTGAAACCGGAGAGGATCCACGTGCCCACCGACATCGGCGAGCTGAGCTTCGCCACGCGCATCATGTTGTAGAAGCGCTCCGGGCGACCCAGGTCGCCGATGAGCGACGCACCCGAGACGGCGACCGCAACGGCCGTCGTCAGGCGCGTCACGCGCTGCAGGGGTTCGTTGCCCGTCAGGTACGCGCCGGTCGCGAGCAGCTGAGAACCGCCCGCGAGGCCACCGAAGAACAGGTACGTCGGGATCGGCCATTCCCACGGCACGGGCTTGATGACGCCACGCCCGTAGTAGCTCTGGAACTCGACGTCCGGCACGAGCGCGCGCTCACCGCGGCCCTCGCGACCGTTCAGCCAGTCGGTCGGACGGCGACGTTTGCCGCCACGCCCGCCGCGACGGCGCCGCCCACCCTCGGGTTCAGGATCCCTATACGCATCAAGGGAATTCACGCTCACGCCACACCACCTCCGACGAACGCCAGCGCTGCTGCGGCCATCATTCCGCCGGCCGCCATCGCCATCCGCTTGTACGACTCCGGCAAGGTCTTCGACGGCGCCACCGGGTCCGGTGGCAGTCCGTACACCTCGGGATCGTCGAGCAGGAGGAAGACCGAACCGGTGCCGCCGACGCCGTCGTCGAGGTTCGCGCCGTAGAGGCGCGCCTCCGTCATGCCCTGCGCGTGCAGCTGCGCGACGCGCTCCTCCGCGATCGCGACCATCTCCGCATGCGTGCCGAACTTGATCGACGTCGTGGGGCACGTCTGCGCGCACGCGGGCGTCTGGCCTTCCTTGAGCCGGTCGTAGCACAGCGTGCACTTCTGCGCGTTGCCGTGATTGACGGTCGCCGTCTTCTCACGCCGTTCGATGACGCCGAACGGACACCCGCCGACGCAGTAGCCGCAGCCGTTGCACACGTCGGCCTGCACGACGACCGTGCCGAACTCGGTGCGGAACAGCGCGCCAGTCGGGCAGTTGTCGAGACACCCGGCGTGCGTGCAGTGCTTGCAGACGTCGGAGGCCATGAGCCACCGGAAATCCTGGGCCTCGTGCAGCGCCGTCGGCATGACGCCGTTGTCGGTCGCGACGATGTCGAGCACGTTGACCCCCGCCAATTCGTCCGTCACCTGCGCCCGTTCGACGTCGAGCGCCGGGGCGCCCGGGTCGAGCGCTGACGGTGCGTCGGTCGCGTAGTCGGTGTGCCCACCGGCGACGCGGATGGCGCGCGCGGCGTCATCCGGCAGGTCGGCGAGGTGCGACGCTTCGCCCGAGCCGCCCGCAGCGTCTGCACCGGCGCCGGAGGCCGACCGCAGCGTCGGCATGCCGAGGTCGACGAGCTTGCGCCCCGACTCACGGGCCCGCGCGATCTGCTCGCCCGACTGCTCGACGAACGCGACGTGACGCCACGTGTCGGCACCCAGCTCACCCGTGTTGTCGTAGGAGTAGCCGGTGAACTCGTACCCGTCCTCGGGGTTGCGGTTCCACTCCTTGCACGCGACCTCGCAGGCCTTGCAGCCGATGCAGATCGAGGTGTCGGTGAAGAAGCCCATGCGTTCGGCGAGGACGTCGTTGGGCGCACCACCCGTCAGCGTCGTCGCCTCCGGGGTGCCCCAACCCGCCTGCTTCGACGGGTCACCTCCACCCGCGAACTGCGAACGGATGTACTCGGTCACCAGGCTCATCAGTCACACTCCTGGCAGATCTCGTTGCCCGTCTCGACGGTGACGCCGGCGCGGCTCTGGTACTCACTGACGAGCTGCTCGTACTCGTCCCGATCCTGTGGACGGCGGCCCGGGCGGATGTCGCACATGCCCATCTTGCCCTCCTGGATCTGGGTGTTGCGATCGAGCACCACGCCGAGCAGGTCGTTGGCCGAATCACCATGCACCTCAGCGGACTTCGCGCTGCCCCAGTGGTACGGCATGCCGATCTGGTGCACCATGCGACCACCGATCTTGAGCGGCACCATGCGGTCGGTGACGAGCACGCGCGCCTCGATCGCCGCGCGAGCCGACACGACGGTCGCCCAGTCGCCGTTCTCGAGGCCCTTCTCGGCCGCGAGATCGGGTGAGACCTCGATGAACATCGACGGCTGCAGCTCCGACAGGTACGGCAACCAACGGCTCATGCCGCCGGCCGTGTGATGCTCCGTCAGGCGCCCGATCTGGAACACGTACGGGTACACGTCGCCACCCGGCATGCCCTCGCTCGGCGCGTTGAGGTTGTCCTTACGACGGAACGTCACCCGTGTCGGGTTGGACTGCTGGCTGTAGAGCGGGTTGCGCATCGGCGATTCCGCCGCCTCGTAGTGCGTCGGCATCGGGCCGTCGACGAGACCGAGCGGCGCGTAGAGCCAGCCCTTGCCGTCCGCCATCATGATGAACGGATCGTCGCCGGCGAGGCCGTCGGGCCCACCCACACCCTCCTTCGGACGGTAGGACGGGGCGGTCTTGAGCGGGAAGTCGGGGTTGTCCTTGCCGACCCACTGCCCCTTCTCCTCGTCCCACCAGATGAGCTTCTTGCGCTCGCTCCACGGCTTGCCCTCACGGTCCGCGGAGGCGCGGTTGTAGAGCGTGCGGCGGTTCGCGGGCCACGCCCACGCCCATTCGGCGGCCGTCTCGTCCTGCTCGTACCCAGGCTTGCGCCGCGCGGCCTGATTGACCCCGTCCTTGTAGATGCCGGCGTAGATCCAGCATCCCGACGTCGTCGAACCGTCAGCCTTGAGATCCGCGTACGTCGCGAGGGGCTTGCCCTCCGCGTCGGTTCCGTTGATCTCGGCCATGACCGATTCGGCGATGACCTCGCCGTGCTCGTCCTTGGGGTAATCCCACGTGATCGCCTTGAGTGGCTCGTCGATGGGGTCGCTCGAATCGGCCAGCCTGGCACGGATGCGCACCCCGACCTCGTGGAAGAAGTCGAGCTCGCTCTGCGCGTCGCCCGGCGGGTTGACCGCCTTGTGACGCCACTGCACGAGGCGTTGGGTCTGGGTGAACGTACCGGCCTTCTCGACGTGCGTCGCCGCGGGGAAGAAGAAGACCTCGGTGTCGATGTCCTCACTCCTCCACTCCCCGGAGGCGATCTCCGGCGCGTCCTTCCAGAACGTCGCGGTCTCGATGAGCTGGAAGTCGCGCACGACGAGCCACTTGAGGTGGCGTAGGCCCTCACGTTGCATACGGGCGTTGGCCGAGCCGACGGCCGGGTTCTGCCCGAGCACGAAATAACCCTCGACCTGGTTCTCGATCATGCCCATGACCGTCTGGTACGTCCCGTGCGCGCCGGACAGACGCGGCATGTAGTCGAGCCCGAAGTTGTTCGCACTTGTCGCGTTCTCGCCGTACCAGGCCTTTAACAGCGACACGGCGTACTTGTCGGCATTCGCCCAGTACCCCTTGGCGTCCTTCGACACGATCGAGTCGATGTAATCCTCGAGCGTTTCGTGGTCGGAGACCCGCGGCATCGGAAGGTAGCCCGGCAGCAGGTTGAACAGTGTGGGAATGTCGGTCGATCCCTGAATCGTCGCGTGTCCGCGCAGCGCCATGATGCCGGCGCCAGGACGCCCGACGTTACCCATGAGCAACTGCAGGATCGCCGCGGTGCGAATCATCTGGGCCCCGCCGACGTGCTGGGTCCAACCGACGGCGTAGGCGAACATCGTCGTGCGCTCGCGACCAGAGTTGGCGACGACCTCGCGGGCGACGAGTGCGAAGTCCTCCTTGGAGACGCCGCACACCTCTTCGACCATCTCCGGTGTGTAGCGCGCGTAGTGCCGCTTCATGATCTGCAGCACGCACATCGGATCGGTGAGCGTCTCGTCGCGCAGCACGGCCGAATGCGCGAGCGTCGGGCCACCCGAGCCGTGCGTCTCGGCGCCACCGCTCGCCTGGTGGCCCGAGGAACCGCTCTTCTCGTCACTCGAGGTGCCCTGATCCGGTTTGCCGGGCGGCGTCTTGTACTGCCACGAACTCTGGTCGTACTGACCCGTGGTCGGGTCGTACCCGGAGAACAGCCCGTCGAGCTCCTCGGTGTCGACGAAGTCGTCGCTGACGATCGTTGCCGCGTTGGTGTAGGCGACGACGTAGTCACGGAAGTAGGACTCGGTAGTCAGCACATGGTTGATGAGTGCACCGAGGAAGACGATGTCACTTCCGCCACGGATGGGGATGTGCTTGTCGGCCACGGCGGACGTGCGCGTGAAGCGAGGGTCGATGTGGATGACCTTCGCGCCGCGCGCCTTGGCCTCCGTCACCCACTGGAAACCCACCGGATGACACTCGGCCATGTTCGACCCCTCGATGAGGATGAGGTCGGCGTTCGCCATGTCCTGCAGTGAATTGGTGGCTCCACCACGCCCGAACGAGGCTCCCAGACTGGGAACCGTGGCGCTGTGTCAAATACGCGCCTGGTTCTCGATCTGTATGGCCCCCGCGGCGGTGAACAGCTTCTTGATGAGGTAGTTCTCCTCGTTGTCGAGCGTTGCTCCACCCAACGAGGCGATTCCCATGGTGCGACGCAGGCGGTTGCCTTTGTCGTCCGTCTCCTGCCATCCGTTGCGGCGGCTGGCGATGAACCGGTCGACGACCATGTCAATGGCCTTGTCGCGCTCGATCGGCTCCCAATCGGTGCCACCCGGCTTGCGGTAGAGCACCTGCTTGACGCGTGAGGGGTTGTTGACGAGCTGCTCGCTCGCTGCCCCCTTCGGGCACAGGCGGCCGCGCGAGATCGGCGAATCTTTATCGCCTTCGATCCCGACGACCTTCTCGTCCTTGACGAACACGCGCTGGCCGCAGCCGACGGCGCAATAGGGGCAGACCGACTGCACGACGCGGTCGGCGGTCGTCGTGCGCGGTTCGAGCGTTCGAGTCTTCTCACTCGTCACTGCCGGGCCGCGACCGAGGAAATCCTTCGATCGCACCTGACGCAGGACGGGCCACTCGAGGGGTGACAGACCCATTGAGCTCCCCTTTCGTCGCATGCGTGATCGTTCTGCGTCCAAGTCTAGACCCGAGAGCCGACAACCCAACCGTCAGGCGCCGCCCGGAGCGCCGATCACGTTGCCGGGCGGCGAGATTCGCTCGCCTCGAGCTCTTGCCGCGCCGTCGCGCAGATCACTGCGGGCAGGCCTCCTGCAGCACCTCGACGACCGACGGCAGGACGTGCGTGTGCGGGCTCGCCTCAAGCGTCTCGCGCGAGACGGAACCCGAGAGCACCCCCGCGACGAGACCCGCCCCGCTGCGGGTACCCGCGACGAGATCGGCACCCGTGTCGCCCGCGACTACGACCCTTCGGACGTCGACGACGCCGGCACGTTCCATCGCCCGGAAGATCATGTACGGCGCGGGACGCCCCGCCGCCACCTCGTCGGCCGTGACGAGCGCATCGACCATCCCGCCGTCCTCGAGCGGCCCGACGCGCCAGCCCACCCCATCGAGCACCATGTCGGCGACGTCGCGGGTGAAACCGGTCGTCAGGGCGACCTTGAAGCCGGTGGCGCGGTGGATGGGCACGCTCGTGCGTGATCAGGTGATGTTCACCCCCGGCTGATTGGATGAGCGGGTGACCACCCTCCTGCTCATCCGCCACGGCCAGACCCCCAACAACGTCATCGGTGCGCTGGATACCGCGCTGCCCGGCGCCGGGCTCACCGAGCTCGGCCACGCGCAGGCCGACGACCTCGTGCCGCGCCTCGCCGATCGCCGCATCGATCGAGTCGTCGCGTCCGCCCACGATCGAGCGCGTCTCACGGCCGGACCGCTCACCGCCGAACGCGGGCTGACGCTGACGCAGGACGCCGGCTTCGGTGAGATCTTCGCCGGTGATCTCGAGATGGCGACGACGCACGAAGCCGCCGACATCTACCTCGACACGGCCTACGCGTGGGCCACCGGTGACCTCGAGGCGCGCATCCCGGGTGGCCCCGCCGGCGCGGAGACGCTCGAACGGTTCACCGAGGCACTCGAACGCTCCCTGGACGGGCTCGACGACGATGCGACGCTCGCCGTCGTCAGTCATGGCGCGGTGCTGCGGCTATGGGTGACGTCGCAGTGCGAGAACCTCACGCCGCGGGAGGTGCGTCAGCGTCGGATCCCCAACACGACCGTCCTGACGCTCGAGGGTCGGCCGGGCGCCTGGCGATTCGTGGCCTGGGACGAACCGCGCCTGCTCGACCTCGCCGCCGACGACCCGACGGCCAACGCCGACGAAGACTGAATAGCCCGCGGCGCGCATCGCGTCAGCCGTCCGCCGCCTGAGCCACATGATGCTGCCCGAGTCAGTCAGGACTGACTGAGTCAGTCAGGACTGACTCGGGCAGCGCCACGTGACGCGACTGATCAGGCAGCCTGCGCGCTCGTGCTCGACGAGGTGGGCGCCGTGGTCGACGAACTCGTCGAACCCGAACCACCCTGCGTCTGGCCGCTCGGCGCGCCATCGTGGCGGGGTCCGTCATGCCCGCCCGGCCCGCCGGGCTTGCCGGCCGTCACAGTCACGGTCTTGAGATCCTTGCTGACGTCGATCCGCACGTGCGCACCCGCCTTCGTGCCGAACGCGTGGTAGGTGCCGTCGCTCTCCTTGTAGACCTTCTCGACGGTGACGCCCGAGTCCTTCGCCTTGACGGCGTTCTTGACGCCGGTCAGGGCGGTACCCGTCACCTCGGTGCCGCGGTGGTGACCGTGGTGGCCGTGACCCCGGCCGGTGCGGACGGTGACCGTCTTGAGGTCCTTGCTCACCTCGACCATGACGCGCTTGCCGGACTTCGTGCCGAACGCGCGGTACGAACCGTCCGGCGCCTGACGCACGCCCTTGACGGTGATCGACGCGTCCTTCGCCTTCACCGCATTCTTGACGTTCGTCGCCGCGGTCCCCGTGACCAGCTTGTCGTGCATGCCGCGCATGCCGTGCCCGTCCTGGCCGGCGGCGCTGCCCTGCTGCGTCGTGGTGTTCGGGGTGGAGGTGCCGGTGCTCACCGTCTGCGAGCTCGCGAGCGCCGCCCCCGAGACCGCGAGGGTGCTCACTGCGCCGACGCCGGCGGCGATCTTACGACCGTTCTTCGCCATGGTTGACTCCTTCATCCGTGGGCCTCGACCGTTCGTGGCCCGACGGATGCACGCTGACCGCCGCGGCTGTGATGAAGCTATGTGCGCTACAAGGCGAGCCCATGCGTTCGCCTGCCGTCAGGTTCGAAGAAGCTGAGAGAATGCCGCCATGCCCGGCGCTCCCTCCGACGATCTCGCACCCATGACCTCTCCCGCTCCGTCCGCCCTCCCGTCGAGCGGCGATCACATCGCGTTCTATCGGTTCGTCGCGGTGCCCGACGTCGACGCCGCCGTCGTGCGGGTGCGCGAGCTGTGCGCTGCGCGCGAGGGTTTGACGGGGTCGGTCCTCATCGCGAGCGAGGGCGTCAACGGCATGCTCGCCGGAGCGCCCGAACAGGTCGACGCCTTTCTCGCGGCAGCGAGCGCCGACGCCGTCACGCGGGCCCTGTTCGACGGCATCGTCACCAAGCGCACCGCGTTCACACGTCCGCCGTTTCGCCGCATGATGGTCAAGGCGAAGCGCGAGATCGTGCCGCTGGGCGTCGACGGGCTCGACATGCCGAACCGCATGGAGGACGTGCGTGCCACCGACGTCGCGCCGCAGCGATGGCGCGAGCTGATCCGGCGCGACGACGTGATCGTCCTCGACAATCGCAACAGCTTCGAGTTCGGCGTCGGCCACTTCGAGGGGGCGATCGACCCGGGCGTCGAGAACTTCCGCGACTTCGCCGACTACGTCGAGGCGCACGCGCCTGCGTGGCGTGAGAGCGGGACGAAGGTCGCGATGTACTGCACGGGCGGCATCCGCTGCGAGAAGTCGAGCCCGTGGATGCAGGATCTGGGTCTCGAGGTCTTCCAGCTTCAGGGCGGCATCCTCAACTACTTCGCGCAGATGCCGGACGCCGACGTCGACTGGCGCGGCGAGTGCTTCGTGTTCGACGAACGCGTCAGCCTCGACACGCACCTGCGCGAGAGCGGCACGGGCGCCGCGGACGTCGACGAGCCCCGCCCCTCCGAGTGACGAGCGCGGGGCGCCTGCCCGACGGCACATGACATGTCGCCCCGGCTGACGAGTGCCCGCTGGGTCGTCGGGGCGTCGCGTCGTCGGGGCGTCAGGTCGCCGGGCCAACTGGCTGACGGACCGCCCAGCCCGCTGAAAATTGGGTGACGCCACCCCGCCACGCCGCCTAGCGTGAGGGTGTTCCCACCACTCCAGGAGGCCTGTGTATTCATCGTCCTTGCCCTCGGCCGGCGGCTCGTCCGGCAGCCACCTGCGCGTCGACGGCGTGTCGAAGAGCTACCCCGACCGTCGCGTCCTGACGAACATCTCCTTCAGCGTCGCGGGGGGCGAACGCGCCGCCCTCATCGGCGAGAACGGCACGGGCAAGTCGACGCTTCTGCGCCTCGTCGCCGGCCTCGAGCGCCCGGATGCGGGCAGCATCACCGCGCCCGGCAGCGTCGGTCTGCATCATCAACAGGCGCCGTTCGCCCTGACGCTGACGGCGCAGCAAGTGCTCGACGACGCCGCCGAGCCGATCCACGCTCTGGCGCGAGCGGTCGAGGTCGCGGGCGAGCGTCTCGCGCGAAACGCCGAGGACGCGCTCGCCGCAACCGAACTCGACGCGGCCCTCGCCGCGGCGGAGCGAGCCGATGCGTGGAACGTCGAGCACGCGATCGACGAACTCGTCGACGGCCTCGGCATCGGCGCAATCGCGCGTGACACGCCGATGAACGAGGTCTCCGGCGGCCAGCTCGCCCGCTTCTCCTTGGCGTGGATGCTCATCCGCCGTCCGCAGACGCTGCTGCTCGACGAGCCGACCAACCACCTCGACGATCGTGGCGCGCAGCTGCTCACATCGATGCTCCTGACGTGGCCCGGCCCGGTGCTGCTCGCGAGCCACGACCGTGCCTTCCTCGACGAGAGCGTCACCGACCTCATCGACCTCGACCCGCGGCCCCTGCCGCACCGGGTCGCCGCCCGCATCTCCGATGCCTCGGACGCCGGCGCCGCCCACGGCGTCACGCGTTTCACGGGCACGTTCTCCGACTACGTCCTCGCTCGCCACGACGAGCACGAACGCTGGGCGCGCCAGTATGAGGACGAGCAGGCCGAACTCAAACGGCTGCGCGCGAAGATGAGGGACGACCACACCGTCGGGCGCCCCGAACGAGGGCCCCGCACCGAGGCGCGCGGGGCGAAGAAGTTCTACTCGGACAAGAACGCCACCGTCGTCGCGCGCCGCGTCAACGATTCGCGCACGGCCTTGGAGCGACTCGAGAAGACGCAGGTGCGCAAACCCCCGGCCACGTTGCGGTTCAACACCGAGCGTTCCCTCGCGGCGGCCTCACGCCCGTCCGAACTTCCCGGCGGGCCGCTGCTCGCGGCGTCCGCCGTCAGCGTTCCGGGGCGTCTGGAGCCGACGAGCCTGACGGTGTCCGCCGGCGAGCGCTTCCTCGTCGAGGGGCCGAACGGGTGCGGCAAGTCGACGCTGCTGCGCGTCCTCGCCGGCGAGTTGGAGCCCGTCACGGGGTCAGTGCATCGCGAGCGTCGCGTCAGCGTCGGATTGCTCGGCCAGGACACGGCACCGCTCGCGTTCGACCGTCAGCCCTCTGCCGGCCCTGACGTCGACGCCCCGCACCTCGAGCCCGACACCACCGTCCTCGACGTCTACCGCGCCCGTGTCGGTGACGACCTGGCAGCGCGACGTCCGCTCGCGACGTTCGGCCTCATCGCCGCACGCGACGAGAACCGTGCGTTGGCCGACCTCAGCGTCGGGCAGCGTCGTCGTCTCGATCTGGCGTGTCTGCTGGCGTTGCCGCCGGACGTGCTGCTGCTCGACGAACCGACCAACCACTTCTCGCTCCTGCTCGCCGAGGACGTCGAACGGGCTCTTGACGACTACCCGGGCGCCGTCGTCGCCGCGAGCCACGACCGCATGCTGCGCTCGCGCTGGGCAGGAGAACGCCTCGCACTGAGCTCCCAGAAAACCCCCTAGCCACGCTCCGGAAAGCGGCGTAGGGTCGAGGCAACTGTTGTCCAGAGAAAGGAGTTCATGTCATGGGTATCGATGACAAGTTCGACAACGCCAAGGACGAGAAGCTCGGCCAGGCCAAGGAGGCCTTCGGCAAGGCGAGCGACGATCAGGGTCTCGAGGCCGAGGGCAAGGGCGACCAGATGGGCGCCAACCTCAAGCAGGCCGGCGAGAAGATCAAGGACGCCTTCAAGGGCTGATTGCCCGAAGCGTTGCCTACTTGGTCACGGGGCGCATCCTCACGACGAGGATGCGCCCCGTGTCGTATGTCCGCCCGGTCCAACCCTGCAGGCTCCCCCCGGGTACGAGCGCAGCGTCGACGGCCGATCGTCACGATGCGGTCTCGGTTGCGTCGCGTCCAGAGCGCTCGCCCAGGCCGCCCCGCAGCGTCAGACCGCGTCACCCACGCGACGTTCACAGGCCCCCTTAACACTCCCGTAACAATGGGGCGCGAGGGGTGTCACCTCGCTGGCCTAAAGTGATGAGCGGCACACCTGACCGGCGACGTGCGTCCCCGCGCGAGGCCGAGGTGTCCTCCTGTTCATGAAAGGCAACGTATGTCCTCGACTCCTGACGCGCTGAAGAATTCGGCCGCGTCCGATTCGCGCGACTCCGGTGACACCGGGTACGCCAAGCACCTGAAGAACCGCCACATCCAGATGATCGGCATCGGCGGCGCCATCGGCTCCGGCCTCTTCCTCGGCTCCGCGGGGCGTCTCAACGAAGCCGGCCCGTCCCTGATCTTCAGCTACGCCATCTGCGGCGCCGTCGCGATGATCGTCGTGCGTGCGCTCGGTGAGATGGTGCTGCACCGCCCGAGTTCGGGTGCCTTCGTCTCCTACAGTCGCGAGTTCATCGGAGAGAAGGGGGCGTACGCAGCGGGCTGGTTCCACTTCCTGAACTGGGCCTTCACTCTCATCGCGGACGCAACGGCGATCGCGACGTTCCTGTACTTCTGGAAGCCGGTGTCCGACGCCTTGCCGAAGTGGGCGCTCGCCCTCATCGCGCTGGCGATCGTTCTCGCCATCAACCTCATCGGCGTCAAGCTGTTCGGCGAGGTCGAGTTCTGGTTCTCCATCATCAAGGTCGCCATGCTCGTGGTCTTCATGGTGGTCGCGATCTACTTCATCGCGACGTCGCACCAGCTGGGCCCTGATACCGCAGGCCTGCGCAACATCACCGATCACGGCGGGATGTTCCCGAACGGGCCGAGCCACATGTGGACCCTGATGTCCGGCGTCATCTTCGCCTACGCCGCCATGGAACTCATCGGTGTGGCCGCCGGCGAGACGGAGAACCCGCGCGAGGTCATGCCGAAGGCCGTGCGCTCCGTCCTGTGGCGCATCCTGATCTTCTACGTCGGCACGATCACGCTGTTCTCGCTGCTCCTGCCGCACACCGCCTACCAGGCGGACACCTCGCCCTTCGTGACGGTCTTCGACCGCATCGGCTTCCACATCGGCGGCGTGAAGATGGCCGACATCATGACCGTGGTCCTCGTGACGGCGGTCGCCAGCTCGATGAACTCCGGCCTCTACTCCACCGGGCGCGTGCTGCGCTCGATGGCCGAGGCGGGCACGGCGCCGCGTTACCTGCGCAAGATGAGCAAGCACCAGGTGCCGTGGGCCGCGATCGCGACGACGGCTGCCTTCGGTCTCATCGGTGTGGCCATCAACTATGCGTGGCCCTCGGATGCCTTCGAGATCGTCCTGGAGGTCGCCGTCCTCGGCATCATCGGCGTGTGGGCCATGATCCTCATCTCTCACATGATGATGGTGCGCAAGGCGAAGCGCGGTGAGATGCAGCGACCCGACTTCCAGCTCAAGGGCGCGCCCTTCCTCAACATCGTCGCGCTGGGCTTCCTCGGCTTCATCCTGGTCCTGATGGCGACGCAGGGTGGCGTGCTGCAGAAGGTCGTCCTCATCATGGGCCCGGTCGTGGCCGCTCTCATGATCGGCGGTTGGTTCCTCGTCCGCAATCGGATCAACGCCGAAGCGTTCGACTCCGAGGACAACGCCATGGTGTGAGCCTCCGCTCATCACGTCTGATGCCCCGTCTACGTTCGTAGGCGGGGCATCACGCGTCGATGGCGTCATCTCAGAGCGGACACATGTGTGCACGCGGTCACATCGGTGGCCTAGAGTGTGCCAGTCATGTGGCCTGGGCTACGGCCCTCGAGCAGTAAGGCATCCCTCGATGTCCTCCCTCCTCTCTGAGCCTGCGCCCACCTCCGGGTCCGCGGCTCCCGGCGCGAACGGCCCCGCCGACGCCCCGCATTCCCGCGACGCCGGTGACACCGGGTACGCCAAGCACCTGAAGAACCGCCACATCCAGATGATCGGCATCGGCGGCGCCATCGGCTCCGGCCTCTTCCTCGGCTCCGCGGGGCGCCTGCACGAGGCCGGCCCGTCCCTGATCTTCAGCTACGCCATCTGCGGCGCCGTCGCGATGATCGTCGTGCGTGCGCTCGGTGAGATGGTGCTGCACCGCCCGAGCTCGGGCGCCTTCGTCTCCTACAGTCGCGAGTTCATCGGCGAGAAGGCGGCCTATGCCGCCGGGTGGTTCCACTTCATCAACTGGGGCTTCACCGTCATCGCCGACTCGACGGCCATCGCCGGGTTCCTCATCTTCTGGAAACCGATCTCCGACGCGCTGCCGCAGTGGGCTCTGGCGCTGCTGGCTCTCACGATCGTGCTCGTCATCAACCTCATCGGCGTGAAGTGGTTCGGCGAGATGGAGTTCTGGTTCTCCATCATCAAGGTCGTCACGATCATCGCGTTCATGTTCGTCTCGATCTTCTTCATCGTGACGAGCAAGGATCTGTCGTCGGACGGTCAGCACGCCACGGCCGGCCTGCACAACATCACCGACAGCGGTTTCTTCCCGAACGGCGTGTCGCCGATGTTCATGCTGATGTCCGGCGTCATCTTCGCGTACGCGTCGATGGAACTCATCGGCGTCGCCGCCGGCGAGACGGAGAACCCGCGCGAGGTCATGCCGAAGGCGGCGCGCGCCGTCGTGTGGCGCATCCTCGTGTTCTACATCGGCACGATCACCCTGATGACGCTGCTGCTGCCGACCGACCAGTACAAGAAGGGCGAGTCGCCGTTCGTCACCGTGCTCGACCGCGTCGGGTTCCACATCGGCGGCGTCCACATGGCCGACATCATGAGCGTCGTGCTGATCTCCGCCGTGGCGAGCTCGATGAACTCCGGCCTGTACTCGACCGGCCGTGTGCTGCGCTCGATGGCGATGGCCGGCACCGCGCCGCGCTACCTCGCGAAGATGAGCAAGACGCAGGTGCCCTACTGGGGCATCTTCACGACGTTCGCGTTCGGCCTCATCGGCGTCGGCATCAACTACGCGTGGCCGTCGGACGCGTTCGAGATGGTCCTCGAGCTCGCGACGCTCGGCATCATCGGCGTGTGGTCGATGATCCTCATCAGCCACCTCATGATGGTGCGCAAGGCCAAGCGCGGCGAGCTGGAGCGACCCGACTTCAAGCTCAAGGGCGCGCCGTTCCTCAACATCTTCGGCCTGCTGTTCATGGCGGCCGTGCTGCTGCTCATCATGTTCGGCGACGACCCGAAGGCCGCCAAGGCCGTCTACATCGGCGGGCCCGTCCTCGCGGCGCTCATGGTCGGCGGCTGGTTCCTCGTGCGCGGCCGCATCAACTCCGAAGCGTTCGACGACGAAGCGTCACGCATGTCCTGACGATCGAATGCCCGACGTGACGGCGCCCCACCCGGCCGGGTGGGGCGCCGTCACGTCTGTGCACTCCAGACGCCTCCTCGTGACCGGATCGCTCACGGCGATGACGGCCCTGCGTGCGTTGATGCCGCACGCCTCCCCTAGTGTGTGCGTGCCCAGGCCGCACCCGGCCTCGACGTGAAAGGGAGCGATGTCGACCTCCGCCGACACCCAGAACAACCCGGCGCCCACCGCGGGACGCCCCGCCGACGCCGGTGACCACGGCTATGCGAAGAACCTGAAGAACCGCCACATCCAGATGATCGGCATCGGTGGCGCCATCGGCACCGGACTGTTCCTCGGTGCCGGTGGCCGCCTCGAGAAGGGCGGGCCGTCCCTGCTCATCTCGTACGCCATCTGCGGTGTCGTCGCGATGATCGTCGTGCGCGCCCTCGGCGAGATGGTCGTGCACCGCCCGAGCTCGGGCGCGTTCGTCAGCTACAGCCGGGAGTTCATCGGCGAGAAGGCTGCCTACACCGCCGGTTGGATGCACTTCATCCACTGGGCGACGACGATCGTCGTCGACTGCACCGCGATCGCCCTGTACTTCCACTACTGGGGCTTCTTCAGCGAGCACGTCCCTCAGTGGGTCATCGCAGCCATCGCCCTCGTCGTGACCGTCGCGATCAACCTCGTCGGGGTGAAGCTGTTCGGTGAGATGGAGTTCTGGTTCTCCATCATCAAGGTCACCGCCCTGCTGGGGTTCATGGCCCTCGCGATCTACTTCATCGTCTCCGGCCACCACGTCGGTGGTTCCGCACCCGGGCTGCACAACATCACCAACCACGGCGGGTTCTTCCCGCACGGTCTCGCGCCGATGTTCATGCTCATGCAGGGCGTCATCTTCGCCTACTCGTCGATGGAGCTCGTCGGCGTCGCCGCCGGTGAGGCCGAGAACCCGCTCGAGGTCATGCCGCGCGCCGTCAACTCGGTGCTGTGGCGCATCATCGTCTTCTACCTCGGTTCTCTCGTGCTGCTGACGCTGCTGCTGCCCACCGATGAGTATTCGTCGACGACGTCGCCGTTCGTCACCGCCCTGGCGCAAGCCGGCGTGCCACACGCGGGGGACGTCATGAACGTCATCGTCATCACGGCCGCGGCATCGTCGATGAACTCGGGCCTGTACTCGACGGGACGTGTCATGCGGTCGATGGCCGTCTCCGGTTCGGCGCCGCGCTTCCTCGGCGTCATGAGCGGACGCGCCGTGCCCGCCGCCGGCATCATCGCGACGGCTGCACTCGGCGCTGTCGGCGTGGTCATCAACTATCTGTGGCCGAGCGAGGCGTTCGAGATCGCGCTCAACTTCGTGTCGGTGTGCATCATCGCGGTGTGGTGCCTCATCATGCTGAGCCACCTCGCGTTCGTCGTGAAGTCGAAGCGTGGCGGCGCCCCGCGGCCCGCGTTCCGCCTGTGGGCCTCCCCCGCGAGCGACATCTTCGCGCTGCTGTTTCTCGTCGCCGTCGTCGTGCTCCTGGCGACCAGTGACAACAAGGGCTTCCTGACGGTCTGCGTCGCCTCCCCGATCGTTGCGATCGCCCTCGTCATCGGGTGGTTCTTCGTGCGGAACAAGATCGACCCCGACGCCTTCGACGCCGAAGAAGCACGCCTCGAGGGCCCCGAACACTGACCCTCACCTCTGCACCCTGACGAACCCCCACCTGCCTGATGGGTGGGGGTTCGTGACGTCGCCGGTGCAGGAGGTTCGGTTGTGGCCGACGGCCGCCGACGCGCGATGGGGGTCATGTCGTTCGCCACTAGACTGACCGGGTGATCGAGCTTCCCGTGCTGTTCTCCACCACGCCCGACTACTACCGCTTCGCCGTCGTCGAGCTGCGCCGTGAGCTCGACATCGAGAAGGTGACGCGCGTCGGCGAGGACGCCGGGCTCGTGCAGTTGAAGGACGGCGGCCTCGAACGGATCCACGACCTCGCGACGAGCGGTTACCTCAGGTTCTGCAAGTACCTCGCGAACGTCGAGGCGAACACGCCGACGAAGGCGCATCGGCACGACGACGTCGAGGAGATCGCCGAGTGGGCCCTCGACGCGATGACGACGCGCCTCGAAGCGCTGACCGAGGCGGGCCGATATCGGGCCGGTGACGCCGTGTCGCTGCACACCTGGGATTCGGGGCAGGCGCCCTGGGCGCCGGGCAAGGTGCGTCGCCCCCTGCTCGAGATGCTCATGGACGAAGGTGTCCGCGTCGTCCCCGGCGGCGCCGAGCACACGCTGTCGCTCTGCCTCGGTGAGGATCGTCTGACGACGGGGGTGACGCCGACCCACCTCGGCCTGTCCGACTGGGCCGGCGGGCGCATCCGCCTCGCCGCGCGCAAGGAGCAGGTCAGCCGCGCCGAGTTCAAGCTCGAAGAACTCTTCGGTCTCATCGACGTGCCGCGCGGAGACGTCGCCGTCGACCTCGGCGCGAGCCCCGGGGGCTGGACGCGCATCCTGCGCTCGCGCGGTTTCTCGCAGGTGCACGCCGTCGACCCGGCCGACATCGACGAGCGCGTCATGAACCTCGGCGGCGTCGAGCATCACAAGACGACGGCGGGCGAGTTCGTCGCGAAGCACGGCGAGCGCGTCGACCTCATCGTCAACGACATGCGCATGCCGCCGCAGCTTTCGGCGCACACGATGCTCGAGGCGTCCGACATGCTGCGTCCCGGCGGCAGCGCGATCGTGACGTTGAAGCTCGGCACGAACAACCCCGTCAAGCAGGCCGACGAGGCGATGACGATGCTGACGAAGGCGTACGACATCACCTTCGCGCGGCAGTTGCAGCACAACCGCCACGAGATCACGCTGGTGCTCTCTCGCGTGTGATGCCGGCGCTCATCTCCCAGCATCGGGAGAAAATGCGTCGCCGCTCGCCGAGTTGGCTTTAGAACTCCCAACGTTGGGAGGTAATGAGTCGCCGCTCGCCGAGTCGGCTGCAAAACTCCCGACATGATGAGTTCTGAGCCAGATACTGCGACGCCGCCCGACTCTTGCGTGAACAGGCACCTCACCTTTCGACGCTCGAGGTGCGCCCGAGCAAGACGTCCGGCAGCAGCAACTGGGTCTTCCGGATCGGGGAGCACCTCGCGCTTCGGCTGACACGCTCCGATGCCTACGCCGACGACCTCGCCAAGGAGGTGACGTGGCTGCCGATGCTCGGAGCTGCCGTGAGAACACCGATCCCCCGAATCGAGTTCACCGGGCGCCCAAGTGCGGTGTTTCCGCGCCGATGGGCCGTCGTCACATGGCTCGAAGGCCGCACGCCCAGAGATCTTGAGGCGCCGATGCAGCAAGCGCTTGCCACCACGCTCGGCGAGTTCACCGCAGAGCTCCACGCGCTCGACACCTGCGGCGAAGTGGGCGGCGCCGAGCGCTGGGGCTACCGCTGTGGGGAGCCGGTGAACGACACCACTGACGGCTGGGTCGAGGAAGCAGCCGATGAGCTGAGCGATCTCTTCGACCCGGCTCAGGTGCGCCTGGCGTGGAAGCGGCTGCGCGAGGTCGGCCCCGCGCCGAAGGCCGGGGCCTGGGTGCACACCGACCTGTCGCCCGAGAACGTGCTCGTCGACGCTCGCGGCGCGCTGGCCGGGGTCATCGACTTCGGCGGGCTCGGTGTGGGTGACCCCGCGGTCGACCTGCTCTACGCCTGGGACCTCTTCGACGCACCGGGTCGCGCCGTGTTCGCGCGTGCCGCTGGTGCCGACGAGGCGATGTGGGCCCGTTCTCGCGCATGGGCCTTCGCCGGGCCGGGTCTTCTCACCTTGGCGAATTACCGCGACACCATGCCCGAGCGCACGGCGCGTCTCACCCGCATGGTCGAAGCCGTCGCCACCGACGTCGGGGTCGCTCTGCGCTGAAACGTCCAACCTTGGGAGTTTCGCAGCCAGTGCCTGGCCGAGTGGCTGCCGAACCCCCAACGTCAGGAGTTTCACAGCCAGTGCCTGCCCGAATAGCTGTAGAACTCCCAACGTCAGGAGTTTCGTCCGCCTACGCGAGCTGACGGAAGTGAGCCCGCCACTCGTCCGACGTTCGCACCGCGAGGCCCCGGCGTCCGAGGGCTGCGGCCACGGCTCGCACCGTTCCAGCCGGGTCGCGGTATATCCCGTGCGACACGACGCGGATGACCTCCCACCCCTCTGCGCGCAACGCCGCTTCGCGCTCGAGGTCCGCGTGCTTCTGCGCCTCGGTGGTGTAGTGGTGATCGCCGTCGTACTCGATCGCGATCTTCAGCTCGGGGTACGCGAGATCGAGCCGACGACGGCGCCCGCCGGCGACCACCTCGACCTGCGCCACCGGTCGCGGCAACCCCGCAAGGATGAGCAACACGCGCAGCCGCGTCTCCATCGCCGACTCTGCTGCCCCATCGACGAGCCGCACGAGATCCCGCCCGCGCCCCGGCCGCGTGCCGAGCGACTCCGCCCATGCAGCACGAGCCCGCACTGCATCCACCGACCTCAGGCGCAGGATGGCATCGGCGAGAACGACGGCGTCGACGAGGGAGAGCCACGGCAGGCACTCGCGCACGAGATCGAGCGGAGCCGTCGTCGGCAGGCGCCGCCGCACCGACGGCACCCACACCTCGGCAGTCTGCGAACGACCGAGGTGCCGATGCACGACCAACCCGGCGCTGCGTACGTCCCGATGCGCAGGGATGCTGACGCTGACACCCTCGAACGCAGGCACCGGCAATCCCCACAGCTGCGCCGCATCGAGGCGGGAGATGCGCGCTCCCTCCCCGCAGCGTCGTAACGCCGCCGCGCACCGAAGCCCGTGCGCCACCGGAACGCGAGCGTCGACGAATACACCTCGGAAGAGGCGACGGACGTCATCGGAGGCGAGGTCGCTCCGACTCAGGCCCGCCGCGAGCGCCTCCTGCGAGGTGAAGGGCAACGGACCGAATGCGCCCAGCGCGGTGCGTCGCCGCTCGGCTACCGCTCGGCGGGACGCGCGCTGTCCGGACGACGTTTCAGCTGCGGGTGAAGAGGTGGTCATGCCCCCAGACTCGCGGGTTCGCTGCGACCGTGCCGAAAGTTATCCACAGGACCTGGGAGCTTGGCGGGCGCGGCCGTCGAAGCGCCCGAGCTTGGGGTTTCGCAGCCGACCCGCGCCCCCGCCGGCCTTAAACGCCCGAGCTTGGGAGTTTCGCAGCCGACCCGCCACCCCCTGGGCCTCAGACGCCCGAGGTTGGGAGTTTCGCAGCCGGCCCGCGGCACGCGACCGTCGAAACGCCCAAGCTTGGGAGTTTCGCACTCAGCGTCCGCGCAACGTTCCGAATGCCTCCGAACGAACCCGCCAACAACCCGTGCCACAGGTCATCGTCGTGGGTGGAAATGTTGAGTTAACGGCGAGTTCGTCGTCACTTTCGACATTCGACACTGAAAACCAACAGGTCACCATGCATTTGTGACTCAGCTCACACGTTTGGTTCGATCGCCCATTTTATCTTGACGTCGAGATACCCGTACGTTCGAAGAGTCCCCATTCGTGCAGCGGAAAACAATCGTGGCCAGCCACGAAACGTCCGCGGCCGGGGTGACCGACGACAGCGATCAGGACGGCACGCGCGGAGATCCCGCTCGGGCCCGATCGCACACTAAGGATGGCCGATCCACATGACGACGATGGACATGCCGAAGGCCGGCGTTCCCACCGAAGGCGGCACGACGCACGAGGGCCTCGCGGCCTGGGTTGCGGAGGTCGCCGAGATGACCACCCCCGACCGCATCCAGTGGGTGACTGGATCGGATGAGGAGTGGAAGCAGATCACCGACAAGCTCGTCGAGCAGGGCACGTTCACGCGCCTCAACGAGGAGAAGAAGCCGAACTCGTTCTACGCCGCGAGCTCGCCGCAGGACGTCGCGCGAGTCGAGGACCGCACGTACATCTGCTCCGTCGACGAGAAGGACGCCGGGCCCACCAACAACTGGATGGACCCGAACGAGATGAAGGACCTCATGCGTGGCCTGTACAAGGGCTGCATGAAGGGCCGCACGATGTACGTCATCCCCTTCGTCATGGGTCACCTCGAGGCCGAGAACCCGATGTTCGGCGTCGAGATCACCGACTCGGAGTACGTCGTCGCGTCGATGCGCGTCATGGCGCGCTGCGGCACGAAGATCCTGAAGCGCATCGAGGAGCTCGGCGAGAACGCCAAGTACGTCCCCGCGCTGCACTCGCTCGGCGCGCCGCTCGCCGACGGCCAGAAGGACGTCGCGTGGCCGTGCAACGAGGAGAAGTACATCGTGCAGTTCCCCGAGGAGCGCACGATCTGGAGCTTCGGCTCGGGTTACGGCGGCAACGCGCTGCTGGGCAAGAAGTGCTACTCGCTGCGCATCGCGTCCGTCATGGCGCGTGACGAGGGCTGGCTCGCCGAGCACATGCTCATCCTCAAGCTGATCTCCCCGGAGAACAAGGTCTACTACGTCGCGGCGGCCTTCCCGAGCGCCTGCGGCAAGACGAACCTCGCGATGCTGAAGCCGACCATCCCGGGCTGGAAGGTCGAGACGCTCGGCGACGACATCGCCTGGATGCGTTTCGGTGAGGACGGCCGCCTCTACGCCGTCAACCCCGAGTTCGGATTCTTCGGCGTCGCGCCGGGCACGAACGAGCACACGAACCCGAACGCGATGGCCGCGATCAACAAGGGCAACAGCGTCTTCACGAACGTCGCCCTGACCGACGACGGCGACGTGTGGTGGGAGGAGCTGGAGAACACGCCGGCTCACGCGACGGACTGGAAGGGCAACGACTGGACGCCCGAGTCGGGCGAGCTGTCGAGCCACCCGAACAGCCGCTACTGCACGCCGATCGACCAGTGCGACATCCTGGCCGACGAGTACAACGACCCGCAGGGCGTGCCGATCTCGGCGATCCTGTTCGGTGGCCGCCGCAAGACGACGGTTCCGCTCGTCACCGAGGCCCGCGACTGGCTGCACGGCACCTTCATGGGCGCGACGCTGTCGTCCGAGACGACGGCCGCCGCGACCGGCGCGGTGGGCCTCGTGCGCCGCGACCCGATGGCGATGCTGCCGTTCATCGGCTACAACGCCGGCGACTACTTCCAGCACTGGGTCAACGTGGGCAAGGACGCCGACGCATCCAAGCTGCCGGCGATCTTCTACGTCAACTGGTTCCGTCGTGACGAGGACGGCGGCTTCCTGTGGCCGGGCTTCGGCGAGAACAGCCGCGTCCTCAAGTGGGTCATCGAGCGCATCGAGGGCAAGGCCGCCGCGGTCGAGACGCCCATCGGCCACGTCCCGACGCCCGAGTCGCTCGACGTCGACGGCCTCGGCCTGACGGACGCGCAGCTCGAGAAGGCGCTCGCCGTCGACGTCGAGGAGTGGAAGGCCGAGATCCCGCAGATCGAGGAATGGTTCGCGAAGTTCGGCGACCAGCTGCCCGTGCAGCTGCAGGTCGAGCTCGACGGTCTCAAGGAGCGCCTCGGCGCCTGAGCCCGTCACGGAGACGCTCACCGCCTCGGTGCCTGCATGAGTAGGTTCCGCCTCGGCGGGGCGTGCGCCAGCAGGTTCCGCTTGGGCGGGGCAGACTCGATGAAGCCCAGCAGGGTGCGTCTCCCCCACGACGTGGCGATCCCGGCCGATCGTCACTGGCCGTCGTCGGTCACGAAGCCTCCCGCGTGCTCACCCGAGCGCCCGGGAGGCTTCGCCGTCCCCCCGGCGATCCTCGTCCCCGTCGGCG
>NZ_AEIQ01000076.1:0-3630 GCF_000152185.1 Dermacoccus sp. Ellin185
CCCGCGCACGCGGAGATGAGCCCGTGCCAGCCCACCCACGGGTTCCGCATGTAGTTCAGAGCTATCAGCCCAGGCGATCCGCGCTGCGCGCCGCGATTCTGACCCGCGCGGCGCGGCCTACGCATTGGCGTCACTTGCGCCGTCGCCAGGATCGGATGATGCGTTCGAGGCGGCGGGCGCGGCCCTCGTCGGTTATTGCCCACGCAATGAGTCCAAGAATGAGGGTGAGTGCTGCTAGTTCCATAGTCGTGCCTTTCGTTCGGGGGCTGCTTTTCCACCCCTTCACTGGGTAATATCGGCACTTCGACAGGGCTTGAGCGGGCCGCTCCTCCATCCCCGTGTGATGATCTGACCATGATCCGTCGTATCGCGCTCATCGCCGCCCCTCTTCTTGCTGCTACTGGGTGCGGTGGTGGTAATTCGGCGCCGAGTGCTGAAGAGCTGGCACCGTCCTCGTCCGCCGCCGCGTCGCGGATTTCTGAGGCAGCAGGGTCGGCTCCCAGCGGTGACGCGCCGACGAAGAGCAGCGGCGTCGATCTTTCGTGTCCTCAGGGGCACGGCGTCTCGGGTGCATACGTCAGTAATGACGGCAGCGACGTAACGGTGTCATGGGCAGACCAACTCTCGACGTTCGACCAGCCGACGACGTACGTCTCGTACATCGTCACGCTGAAGAGCGCAGATGGGCAGCATTCGCGGCAAGTAGCGAAGAAGGCGTACACCAACGGTGATGAGGCATCCCAGTTCATCTACGACGAGAACGAGATGAAGCAGACGAACGTGACCGCCGACGGCGGCAACGGCACTGACTTGGGGTACAACATGACGTTCCCCGGCGCTCTCGCCGGCATGGGCGACGGCTGGACGGCGACCGGCACTGTGAACGTGGATGGGCAAGACATTCTGCAGTGCGAGCCTCGGTCGTAGGCGTCGGCGCGAAACAGACCCGTAGAGGCGGCGAGCCGCTGGCTCAACCCACCGGTTGAGCCAGCGCGCTTTAGGGCGTCGGCCGGGACCCGCTTAGAGCTCGCCGCACTGTGTCCCGCGACATTCCGTGCAGGCGCGCGATCTCCGAGATCGACATGCCCGACTCGTGCGCTGCGATCATCGCCGATCGCAGCGACGGGGTGACCTTCGTCGGGCGCCCAAGCTTCTTGCCCTGAGCGCGCGCTCGAGCGACACCCTCATTGGTGCGTTCGATCAGTCGGCGGCGCTCGAACTGCGCGAACGCGAGCATGAGGTTGATCTGAGCCTCACCCGCCGCTGAGTGCGGATCGAGTACACCCATGTCGTCGGTCTCCACCACGACGCCGCGCTGCGCGAGGTCGAGCACGGTCTCCATCGTCTCGAACATCGTGCGCCCCAGCCGGTCGATCTTTGAGCACACGATCACGTCGCCGTCGTCGACAGCTCGCACCAGCGCGTCGAACTCCGGCCTCGACTTCTTGGCACCTGAGCACACGTCCGCGTACACGTGGCGCGCTTCGATGCCTCGAGAAACCAGCGCTTCACGCTGAGTGTCGAGTGAGGCGCGCTGCTTGTCCGTCGAGACGCGCGCATAGCCGTACGTCGTCACCTGAGGTCGGGCCACAGTCGGGGGGAGACCTCCAGGACCTGCATCGTGTTGTCGGGGTCAGCCTTGAGCCACTCGACAACCTTGTCAGTGTCGAGCCGGTTTAGCTCTCTGGCTACCGTCTCTGTCTTCAAGATGTCAGCGTCGACAACATCTGCGTTGTCCTTCACCCCGCGTGCGTACTTGAAGAAACCGTCCTTATGCTCGCGCCACGCTTCACGCAGTTCGCTGTCAGTCATGCCGTCCTCCATCTGTCGAAAATCGGTCGATTCCCGCCACCCAGCCCGGCGGCAATCCTGTCGAGACGCCTCGCACTTTGCGCGCGGCCACCGGGGCTACATTCCACAATCGGCTCCGGTTGAGACGTCCCGTGCAAAGTAGTCTCAGCCCTCGGCGGCGAATGGTCGGCGCCGATCCTGCCCGCCGGGCGTGGCACCCCGTCTCGATGCCGACGCAGCGACCCCCCGCTGCTAACCCGGCAGTTGTCACGAACCAGACATCGGCCATGATCGCGAGCGATGTCAACGTTCCCTGCGCTCCCGCGAGCACGTCGCCCACGACCCCAGGCACTCCTCGACAGGCGCAGACGACCACGGTGTCGACGCCTTAGGGTTGGGAAGGTCGAGCAGGTGCAGATTTCCTCTTCAAACCGCACTGGACGCATCGTTGTCGCCGCGGGCTGATCCCGTCCGCTGGCAACGCTGTCCGGTGCAAGACCGCCCACAGCAGTTCCTCGACCGCTTGGTCTTCGAGAGGGGCAGTTGTGTCGACGCGCACGACGTCGGTGATGCCGAGTGGCCCCTCCCCATGGAGACTGTCCCACCAGGCTGTTTCTGCTCCGGCCTGTAAGTGCCGTGGGTGACGCGAGGCATCACCGCGGGCTCGGGCCAGGAAGCGGTCCCTGGCCATGTACACGGGCACCTCACACCACACCTCCACAACCTCGGACGCGAGGATTCCACAACCATGTAATCGCTCGACCACAGCCGCAGCCCGACCTGGACCACCGAACCAGGTCTCGATGATGACCCGCGGCCTCCGAGCGGTGAGGAACCACAAGAGGTCTTCAGCTTCTCGGCTCAGCCAGCCCGGGTCAGGTTCACTTGGGCAGGTGCCGGCGAGGACATCCTTGAGATCGTCCTTGGAGAAAAGAGTTGCTGACCAGACCCGCGCGAGTGCCGCGGCCAGCGTTGACTTACCGGCACCCGGCAGTCCGTTCACGATGACAAGCCTCGTTGCGGCCCGGTTCGGCCCGTCTCGTTCCTCATGTGCTGCCCCGTCGTGGAAGGTCATGCGCGCCCTCTCGCCCCTTAGGTAACCGTAACGAGATCGCTCCGGCCTGGCTGGCATTCGTGGTTTTGCATCCACCAGACCACTGCTGCGGCCACGCAAATCATCTCAAGCTCGACCGAGGTGTAAACCGCCCGCCGCGACGGCGGGTTGCTCGCCGGGGCGAGGCATCCAGTTAAGGATCGTGGCCAGCGCGATGGCGAGCGACGCTCCGACCGCGTCCATCGCGGCATGCTTCTGCACCAACTGCAACGGAGACGTGTGACCTCCTCCCGCCTACGGCCCGCATGGGGGAGGGGCCTGCGGCGTCCCCAACACATTTCACGGTACCCGGGCCAGCCCTGGGCGCAAGGGGGAACACATTATGGGTTCTTCTATCCCAGCAGTCGAGAAGACACGCCGCGCAGGGCCGTAGTTAAACTATTCGCCAGTTTGATCAAAGTAGAAGGCATCTCGACAAATCCCCCGCATCCGCAGGTGCGGCCCAACCTACCGAATAACCGTGGCGAAAAAGGATGTGCCTACAAAGTAGGCACCAGAGCCCATTTTGAGACGCTCACCTAGCACGACTTCGCCGCAGACGGGGCGCCCTAGCGCGGCGCCTGCACAATGAGCCGGCTTCGGCGCGGCGCGCAGCATGTTCCGAAGATGAAAAAGGCGGCCACGCAGCTACCGTTGACCATGACGGGCAATTGAACGGTAAACGTCATCAAGTTCGAAGCCATCATGCCTGAATCGCCCCGGGTTTGTTAGAGGCTGAGTAATGC
>NZ_AEIQ01000075.1:0-507 GCF_000152185.1 Dermacoccus sp. Ellin185
CAAGTTCCATGACGGGGAGAGCTTCAACGCCGAGGCGGCCAAGGCCAATCTCGGAGCGGGCGATGACGCTGCCGGACTCGCTGCGGAAATCCGAGCTTGCCTCGGTCGAGAGCGTCAGCGCGCCCGATCCGGCGACCCTGGTCCTCAAATTGAAGCGTCCGGACGCGACACTGCTCGCCCAGCTCACCGACCGCGCCGGCATGATGCTGTCGCCCAAGAGTCTCGGCCCCGACATCTCGGCCAAACCGGTCTGCTCCGGCCCCTACCAGTTCGTCGAACGCGTCCAGAACGACCGGATCGTGCTGGAGAAGTTCAAGGGACACTGGGAGGCCGACAAATACCAGTTCGACCGGATCGTCTACCGCGCCATTCCCGACACCACGGTCCGCCTCGCGAACCTGCGCGCCGGCGAGCTCGACATGCTGGAGCGGCTGGCCCCGACCGATGTGAAATCGGCGCAGGGCGACAAGAGCCTCAAGGTCCAGAGCACCGCGAACCTCGGCTACC
>NZ_AEIQ01000074.1:0-972 GCF_000152185.1 Dermacoccus sp. Ellin185
GTCGCTGTGGTGCCTCAGCCCCGTCACGTCCTGCCCGTCACGTTGACGGATCCACAACCCCATGTCCAGGGCGTCCAACGCCAGGTCGGTGCGCAGCGATTTCGACACCTGCCAGCCCACGACACGGCGCGAGTAGACGTCGATGACGAACGCGGCGTAAGCCCATCCAGTGAATGTTCGGCAGTACGTGATGTCCGCGACCCACAACTCGTTCGGCGCCGACGCGGTGAAGTCCCGCTCGACCAAGTCCGGACGATCATCCGGGCCACGCCCAGGAATCGTGGTGCGGGGTCCCTTCGCGCGACTGACGCCGCGCAGGCCCGCAGCACGCATGAGACGTTCCACGGTGCAACGCGCCACGGTGATGCCTTCACGCACGAGTTCAGCATGGACCTTGCGGGCGCCGTACACGCCGTAGTTGTCCTTGTGAACCCGGCGAATCTGCGCCGCCATTTCTACGTCGCGAACCGCTCGCGGCGACGGCGGGCGCGTCTTCGCGGCGTAGTACGTGCTCGGTGCGATCTTGACCCCAGCCTCGGTGAGGGTGCGACAGATCGGCTCGACACCGAACTCATGCTTGCGATCGTCGATGAACTCCACGATCAGTGATGTGGGCGGTCGAGCTCCGCCGCGAAGAAAGCCGACGCCGATCGCAGGATGGCGTTCGCGCGCCGTAGCTCGCGGTTCTCCCGCTCGAGTTCGAGCAGGCGTTCGTGCTCGCTCGTCGTCACACCGGGGCGGGTGCCGGCATCGACTTCTGCCTGACTCACCCAGTTGCGCAGGGTCTCGGGATTCACACCGAGCTGCTCGGCCACCCTGCGTACTGCTCCTCGTCGCCGTTCCGGATCTTGGCGAGCTTTGATCGCGAGACGTGTCGCGCGCTCTTGAAGCTCTGCCGGGTACTTCCGTGGTGCTGCCATGCTGTCCATCCTCGCGTTGAATGACAGCCTCCACCGAACCCGGGGCGATTCA
>NZ_AEIQ01000073.1:0-1486 GCF_000152185.1 Dermacoccus sp. Ellin185
GGCTCTTCCCTACCTGAGGTGGGGGTGGGCGAGTCCGCCGCCGATGAGCAGCATGCGTAGCCGGTAGTGCTCGCGGTTACGGAAGCCGCGGGCGATGCGGCGGTGGAGCTCGATCAGGCCGTTGATCGCTTCGGTGCCGCCGTTGTTGGCGCGGCCGGTGTCGAAGTAGGCCAGGAACGCTTCCCGCCACTGCTTGAGGGTCTTCCCGAGTCGCTTGATCTCCGGGATCGGGCAGGTCGGCAGGCTGGCGAGGACCTTCTCGGCGATCCGCCGGCCTTTGACCGGGCTCGTGGCCTTGTAGGCCGACCGGAGCTGTTGGGCACACAGCCAGGCGACGAGCACCTCGTCGTGACGTTCGTCGGCGGCGATCGCCTTGTCGAGGCGTGCGCGCTGGCGGTCGGTGAGCTTCTCCTGGCCGCAGCGCAGGATCATCCTGATGCCGTAGAGCGGGTCGTTCTTGCGGCCGCGGTGGCCGTGGATCTCCTGCTGGACCCGGCGCCTCACTTCGTCGACGGCCTGGGTGCCGAGCTTGACCACATGGAAGGCGTCGAGCACGGCTGTGGCGTCCTCGAGCTGGTCGTCGATGGCGTTCTTGTAGCCGTGGAACGGGTCGAGGGTGGCGACCTCGACACCGTCGCGGAAGTCCTCGCCACGCTCTTTGAGCCAGTCGCTGTAGGCCTTCCCGGACCGGCCGGGCACCAGGTCCAGCAGCCGCGCCCTAGGGTTGCCGTACTCATCGGGAGTGAGGTCGACCATCCCGGTCAGCTGCTTGGGCCCACGGCCACCATCTTCGATCGGGAACTCGCTGACGTGGTGCCACACATGCTCATCGACCCCGAGGCGCTTCACGCCGGCGAACCTGGAGTTGTCGTCGGCCATCTCCTGCAGCAGCGGTCGGATCGAGGACCACACGGTGTTCCACGTCGTCCCGAGCTGTCGGGCGATCCCGCTGATCGAGGTGTGCTCGCGGCGGATCTGGTTGATCGCCCACCAGCACGCCCGCGTCGTCAGCAGAGCCCGAGGCCGGGCGACCTGCTCGTCCTGCTCGGTGAAGACCTTCGTCGGACACGACGGCTCGACGCAGCGCCAGGTCCGCTTGCGCCAGATCAGCCGGACCGGCCGGTCGAAGCACGGCGCATCGACCAGCACCACGTCACGGCGGCCGTGGCTGCCCGCAATGACACCGCACGTCGGGCAACCCATCGGGGTCCTGGGCGACTCGACCCGCACCGTGAGCAGCCCGATGTCGTGGTCGAACTCGACGGCGATCACGTGCAGCTCGCCGAGCCCGACGAGCAGGTCGCAACGCGAGCAGTAGTCGGTGTGGTCATGGCAGCGCGCAGCGATGTGCGCCGTAGGCTCAGACAACGTCGAGGCCTTCCGGACAGGGTGCTTGGTCGCTCCCGATCTTGGAGGCCTCGACCCCTCTCACCCGGGCATCACGACACCGGCGCGCCGCTCACCCCCACCGGAACTCGGAAGAGCC
>NZ_AEIQ01000072.1:0-517 GCF_000152185.1 Dermacoccus sp. Ellin185
GCGAAGTTTGATAAAACCACGGTTACCGCGCTGAAGGTGTCTGCAGAGGAGATCGCCGCCGCCAGCGAACGCCTGAGCGACGAGCTAAAACAGGCGATGGCGGTGGCAGTAAAGAATATTGAAACCTTCCACACTGCGCAAAAACTGCCGCCGGTAGATGTAGAAACGCAGCCAGGCGTGCGTTGCCAGCAGGTCACGCGTCCGGTAGCTTCAGTTGGGTTGTATATTCCTGGCGGCTCCGCCCCGCTCTTCTCAACGGTATTAATGCTGGCGACTCCGGCGAGTATTGCGGGCTGTAAAAAAGTGGTGCTGTGCTCACCGCCGCCGATTGCCGATGAGATCCTTTATGCGGCGCAGCTGTGCGGTGTGCAGGACGTGTTTAACGTCGGCGGCGCACAGGCCATTGCCGCACTGGCGTTTGGTACGGAATCTGTGCCAAAAGTGGACAAAATCTTCGGGCCGGGTAACGCCTTTGTCACCGAAGCGAAACGTCAGGTGAGCCAGCGTCTGGACGGTG
>NZ_AEIQ01000071.1:0-30525 GCF_000152185.1 Dermacoccus sp. Ellin185
GAGGCAGCCGCCTGCGTCGGCCCCCGGACGCGCGGGGAGCGCCGCACCCCAGCGCACCCCGGTGGCGCCACCGTCAGCCGGCCGGCCTCGGGTGGCACGTTGGGTGCCTGGCCCCGCCCGGCGCCCCACGACGTGCTCGCGGCGGCTGCGGGCGCCGCGTGGGCCGTCGTCACGTTCCTCGGGTGGGGCACGGACGTCAACGCTTTCGGTGCGTGGTGGGTGGGCGCGGCTGTGCTCGAACTCGTCGCCGTCCCGCTGGGCGTCACGATGATCGTCGCCTCCGCCGCGCGTGCCGTCCGGGAGGTCGCGCGGACCACGCACTAGGCTGGCCGGGTGTTGAGAACTGCTGCTGCCGTGCTCGCGGGCAAGTCCGCGCGAATCGCGACGAGGCTGCGTGGGGGCGGAAGCGCCCTGCCCGGTCTCGTCGTCGAGAAGATCGATCCGCGTTTCCTCTCCCAGGCGCTCGCGGACCTGCCGCAGGGCATCGTCGTCGTCACCGGCACGAACGGCAAGACGACGACGACGAAGATGCTCGTCGCGCTGCTGCGCGCGCACGGTCTGCGCGTGTTCACGAACCCGACGGGCTCGAACTTCACGCGTGGCGTCATCTCGTCGGTGCTCGGAGAGATCTCCCTCAAGGGTGGTCTCGACGCCGACATCGCGGTGCTCGAGCTGGACGAGGCGCACTCGCTGCACTTCGCGAAGGTCGTCAAGCCCACGCATGCGCTGCTGCTCAACGTCGCACGCGACCAGCTCGACCGATTCGCCGAGATCGACTACACGGCGAAACTGCTCGCACAGCTGGCGGAACAGACCACGCAGGGCGTCGTCCTCAACCGCGACGACTCGTTCGTCGCGCGCATCGCGGGGCGCCTGGCCGATGGCGTCGAGGTGTCGTACTTCGGTGTCGACGAGACGATCGCCGACCGCCTCGGCGAGCTCATGGAGCAGGACGTGCGCAGCGACGACGACTTCGTCGCGCCGCTCGTCGGCCCGGGTGACGGTCTGCTCAAGCCGCTCGACGAACGTCGCTTCCTCGTGACGTTCGCCGACCGTGCCGACGGCAGCGGCAACGTCGGGCCCATGCAGATGCGTCAGCACGGTCTGGCCGCGATGATCAACGCGACCGCGGCGACGTCGATGGCGCGCCGCCTGCTCGGCCACGCGTTCCGCGGTGAGACGGCGGTGACGGCACTCGAAGCCGTGCAGCCGCCGTTCGGGCGCGGAGAGGTGATCGACGCCGACGGCACCGAACTCGAGCTCGTGCTCGTCAAGAACCCGGCCGGATTCACCGTCGCGCTGTCGACGTACGGGGGCCGGCCGGTCGCGAGCATGGTCGCGATCAACGACAACTACGCCGACGGACGCGACGTCTCATGGCTCTACGACGTCAACTTCGCGTCGCTGCGCGAGCGCGGCGTCGAACTGACGAGTGGGGTGCGCGCCTATGACATGGCCCTGCGGCTCGCCTATGACGGCGTCGAGGTGCGCGCGGTCGAACCCGACCTGCACGCCGCTCTTGATCGGTTCCTCGCCGAGCACGCCGACGAACCGAAGCGCATCTTCTGCACGTACACCGCCATGATGACGCTGCGTCGCACGCTCGCCGAGCGCTACGACCTGCCCGACTTCGGAGAGGACGCCGCCGAATGAGCGAGCAGACGAACCCCCAGCCGACGGCTGCCCCTCGGATCGACGACGACCCCGCGGCGATGGACGTGGTGCCGACGGATGCTGTGCGAGCCGACTCGTCGACGTCGGGTGAGGTACAGGCGCGGGTCAACGAGGACCCGGCGGCGATGGATGTCGTCCCGACGACACTGGGCGATCCGAGTGGCCCGAGCAAGGGCCGCGTCACGCTCGTGCACCTGTACCCGCGGGAGATGTCGATCTACGGCGACCTCGGCAACACGCGCTGCCTCGAGGCACGCCTGCGCTGGCACGGTTACGAACCGAACGTCGTGAGCCACAACCCCGGCGACGAACTGCCCGACGGCATCCACCTCGTCGTCGGCGGTGGCGGCCAGGATTCGGGGCAGGCGCGTGTCGAGGCCGATCTCGAACGCATCGGCCCGCGCCTCGTCAGCATGGCTGAGGACGGCGTCCCGATGCTCATGATCTGCGGCATGTACCAGTTGTTCGGCAAGGCGTTCCGCACCGTCGAGGGCGAAACGCTGCCCGGTCTCGGCATCCTCGACGTCACGACGCAGGGCAACGCGAAGCGCATGATCGGGCCCGTCGTGCTGTCGACCGAGTTCGGCGACGTCGTCGGGTACGAGAATCACTCGGGTTCGACGGTGCTCGGCGACGGCCAGCGTGCGTTCGGTGACGTGCGTTCCGGTTTTGGCAACAACGGCGAGGACGGCAAGGAGGGCGCGCGCACGCGCAACGTCATCGGGTCGTATCTGCACGGCCCGATCCTGCCGTCGAACCCGAAGCTCGCGGACTTCCTCATCGCCGTCGCCGCCGAGCGCGCGACGGGCCGTCCGTTCGAGCCGGGCGAGATCGACGACCACCTCGCCGACGAAGCCCGCGCCCGCCAGGTCGCACGTCTGACGAAGAAGAACTGACCCCGCCACGTCGGGTGTACCTCAGCCGTGAAGGCCGACGAGATTCGCCAATGTGGACGAACATCGCCGATGGGGACAAGAATCGCGAAGGCGACTGAAAATCACAGATGTGGACGAAAATCGCAGGTGGGGTGGGGCCCTGACGCAACCGCGAATCCTGTCCACATTCGCGATTCTTGGTCATATCAGGTCGGCGATGACGACCTGGGCGACGTCGCGGCGTCGAGGACGGGTTGCTTCGGCATGAGCCACCACGCCAGCCAGCCCAGTGCGCCAAGAGGCACCTCGAGCAGGTGTGTGAACAAGGCGAAGACGAGGACGCCGGCAGCTGCGGCGGGTTTGTCCGCGCCCCATGCGACGAGGACGGCGAGGGTGCCGGCCTCCGTCACGCCGAGGCCGCCCGGCGTCACGCCGACGGTCGTCAGCAGGCGCCCGACGGCGTATGCCGCGAACAACTTGCTCAGGGGCATGTCGACGCCGACCGCCTCCATCGTCCGCCAGAACAGCACGAAGTAGACGGCGAGGTACCCGACGACGCCCACCGTCATCGGCGCCCACCCGTGCGCGGTCACGCCCGCCAGACGGCGTCGTTGATCGACGAGCGTGGCCTCGATCTCGAAACCGGGCCGGCGACGTCGCACACGTTCACCGACTCGGCGATCGAGCCACGCGCCGAACCGCTGCGTCAGACCGGGGGAGAGCAGCACGCCGACGAACGCGGCGATGATGACGAGCCCGACGATTCCGCCGGTCAGCGCGCCGCGGCGCACTCCCTTCGGCAGTGCGTCCGTCGAGCTGAGCAGCGCGACGCCGAGCAGCGGCATCGCGAGGCGTGCGACGAGGTTCCACACGCCGGTGACGATGACCGACGTCGAGATCGCTGCGGCCTGAAACCCCCAGGAGCGCAGCATCAGGTAGGTCGCGGCGACGCCGGCCGCGCCACCGCCGGGCAGGAGGTTGCCGGCCGCGGACCCTGCGACGTTGACGATGAGCGCCTTGACGTGTCCCAGCCCGGGTATGGAGCCGGTCAGCGCGAAGGTGTAGAGCCACAGCCCGAACGCGACGAGCGCGAACAGTTCGAGGCTGCTCGCCCACCCGAGCAGTTGCAGATGCCGCCCGATCTCGGGCCATGTCGTCTCGCCGAACCACGGCACGCCCCAGTACAGGATCGCCGCGGCCAGGCCGATGCCGATGACGGCCTGCGCGCTCTGCCACGCGTTGGGACGCGGCATCGCGGGCGACAGAGGTGAATCCTCGGAACGGGATCCATGGCCGGGCGAGGCGTCAGGCGAGGTGCTCCGGGGCTGATGGGACGACGAGGGCGAACTCACTCGGCGCGGTCCTCGTGCTCGGTCAGCCCCGCGAAGATGTCGTGGCTGACGGGGCCGACGTGGGCGGGGTCGCGGAACCATTCGCGTCCGAAGACGATGTCGTACAGCGGCCGCGGGATGCGCAGGAACGCGGCGAGGGTGCGGTCGGCGTCACCGTCAGCACTCGCCTGTGACGTGTGCGCCGCCATCGACGCTCGCTTCGCGCCCGCTTGACGGAGGACGTTGACGCGATGAGTGATGTCCTTGCGGGCCGAGTAGGCGCGTTCGAAGCCGGCCATGTCGAAGTCGTCGGGGAAACGGTAGAAACGCGCCACGAGGTGCAGCGCGCGCACGAGCAGGTCGCGGGGCGCCGTCGCCTCGAGTACGCGCGGCGTGCCCGCCAGCTCAGCCGCGTGCGCGCCGACCTCATGGACGCGCACGTGGTCGCGGTGTCCGTAGCCGCCGGCGGCGTCGTAGGTGAGCAGGACGTCGGCGTCCTCCTCGCGCAGGATGACGGCGAGCGCCTCGGCTGCTTCCTCGACGGGCACCGTGACGAAGCGCCGCTTGCCCGGCGGGTCGGGAAACACCTGCGGGCCCATGCCCGAATCGGCGTAGCCGAGCGTCTCGAGCCGGGCGACGCCGAGCCCGCGGGCACTAGCCGATACTTCGTCCCAACGTCGCGCCGCGAGCTCGTCAGCCGTGCCGTATTCCGACCCGGCGAGGCCGAGCGCGCCGTCCGTCGCCACGACGAGGACGACGCGATGCCCCTGCGCCGCGGCCTTCGCCATCGTGCCGGAGGTGAGCAGCGCCTCGTCGTCGGGGTGGGCATGGAATGCGACGAGGGTGCGTCGCGGCTGGCCGTCTGGGGTGGTGATCATCGTCTTCATCCTCTCGCATGAAAGACTCGTGCCGTGAAGATCGCCCTCGTGTCCGACTGCTATCTGCCGCGTCTGGGCGGCATCGAGGTGCAGGTGCACGACCTCGCGCAGCGCCTGGTGGCGCAGGGGCACGAGGTCGTCGCGTACACCGTCACCCCGGCTCACCGTGAGCAGCACAGCGGCCTCGAGATCGTCGACGGCATCCCGGTGCATCGGTTTTCGCTCGGGTTGCCGCACGATGTCGCGCTCAATCCGATGGCCGTCTCGCAGCTTCGCCTGGCGCTGTCGAACGGCGGTTTCGACGTCGTCCACGCGCACATCGGCGTCATCAGCGTGTTCTCCTTCGACGCCGTCCGCCTCGCCCTCGATCTGGGCCTGCCGACGGCGGTGACGTGGCACTCCGTCATGGCGTGGGCCGGTCCGCTGCTCAAGCCGCTCGGTTTCGTACGCCGCTGGGCCAAGGGCGGCGCTGCGTTGTCGGCGGTCTCGCAGGTCGCGGCGCGCCCGATCCGCGACATGGCCGGCCGCGGCCACGAGGTCGTCGTGCTGCCGAACGGCATCGACGCCGACGCGTGGACGCCCGGCGAGCCACGCACGGGCGACGAGGTGCGTGTCATCTCGGCGATGCGGCTGGCCACGCGCAAGCGTCCGCTCGAGTTCTTCTCGGTGATGAAGGCGGTGCACCGCGAGGCACCGAACGTCCGGCTCGAGATCGCGGGGGAGGGCGACCTGCGCCCGAAGCTCGTGCGCGCCGTCGACCTCGCCGACGCCCACGAGTGGGTCTCCTTGCCAGGACGCATGACGCGCGCGCAACTGCACGACCGCTACCGCGCCTCAGACCTGTACGTCGCGCCGGCGCGGCTCGAGTCGTTCGGCATCGCGGCGCTCGAGGCGCGCTCGTCAGGGCTGCCCGTCGTCGCGCCGTCGACGAGCGGCGTCTCGGAGTTCGTCACCTCGGGCGTCAACGGGCTGCTCGCGGGCGATGACGACGACCTCGCGCAGGCCATCATCCGCCTCGCGCTCGACACCGACCTGCGCCGGACGATGGCCGAGTACAACCGCACGCATCGCCCGGCGCAGACGTGGGATCAGGTCGTCCGTCTCGCCGAGGCCGAGTACGCACGGGCCGCGGCACTGCGAGCGGCGCGATGAAGGGCGACGGCGTCCCCGACATCCCGATCTTCGTGCGGGGTCTGGAGGACGGTCGCGAGGTGCTGCGTGCCCGGTTGGCGCAGGGCATCGCGCCGCGGCGTCAGGTGCGCGACGCGGGGTTCAAACCGGTCGCCCTACGCACGGCGACACTCGTGCATGACGGCGTCGAGCTGACGTTCGAGGTCGCGCGCATGCATGCGGCTCATCATCGCCTCGCGGGTGTCGCGCGCGCCGCCGGCCCGGTCGATCTGGTGCGCCAACGCCTGGCTGCGTACGCGGTCGTGACGAGCGAGAGGGGCGTGCTGCTGACGCAGCTGTCGCGCGAGACGGGGCGTCCGGGGCTGTGGATCCTGCCCGGGGGCGGGGTCGAGGCCGGTGAGGCGCCCGAGGCGGCCGCCGCGCGCGAGGTCTGGGAGGAGGCCGGGCAGCGCATCAGCGACGCGCGGTTGTGGGACGTCTCGTCCTCGCACCGCGTCGGCGATGGCAGGGAGGGGATGGTCGAGGACTTCCACGCCGTCCGCCTCATCTACTCGGCCCGCTGCGACGAGCCGAGCGAGCCCACCGTCCACGACGTCGGGGGCTCGACGCAGCACGCGGCGTGGTTCGCGGCGGCCGACGTGGTCGACCCCACCTCCGACGGCTACCCGAGCGGCGGCATGGCTCCCTGGGCGCTCGAATCGGTGCGGCAGGTGCTGGGCTCCTCAGGTTGACGCCGAGCCACCCACGAGCCATCCACGAGCCCAGCCGGCGACCGGATGCGTCGACGGGGCGTGGCCACCGACGACGAAGCGGGTGCGTCGACGCCTCATGCGTCGTCGCACCCGCTCGTCATGCGGGGTGGTCGGTCAGTGCCAGAAGATCGCGACGATGACGTTGATGACGGCGAGCGCAGCGGCGGCCTGGACGAGCGGCGCGGCGCTGTCGCCCTTCTTCTCCTTCGACGAGGAGACTTCGAGCAGACCTGCGACGATGAGGGCGATGACGAGCTTCACCGCGACCCACGTGTGGTCGAGCGACCAGTGCTGCGACTCGGCGACGCCGACCATCGCGAGCCCGCTGAGCAGCTGCAGGCGCGCGCCCCACACCATCGCGGGGATGGCGCGCGGCGCCTTGAGGACAGCGAGGAAGCCACCGACGATGGCGGCCATGCCGAGCAGGTGGACGAGCAGGAGGATTTCGTTGAGCGTGGACATGCCACAAGGGTAGGCGTTCGTCGCTCCAGCCATGCTCGGGTGAGCGTCCGTCAGCTCACCGCGCGCGGATCGGCGGGGTTGATCTCTTCACCGGCGGCGCGCTTGCGTTCGGCGTACTCGGCGACGTTGGCGCTGATGCGCTTGCGGGCGACCGTCGTCAACACGATGCCGAGGACGACGGCGGCGCCGAGCCCGATGTAGGAGAAGTTCTTCATCCACTTCTCGGCGATCTTGCCGAGGAAGTGGACGCCGTAGGCGGTGCCGCCGGCCCAGCAGATGGCGCCGAGCACGTTGGCGGCCAGGAAGCGCGCATACTTCATGTGCAGCGAGCCGGCGAGCGGGCCGGCGAAGATGCGCAGCAGCGCGACGAAGCGTCCGAAGAACACCGCCCAGATGCCGTGGGTGTGGAAGGCGTGCTTGGCGTACCCGATCGTCTCGTCGTTGACGTGATGGGGGAAGCGTGTGCCGAGCCACGCGAACAGGCGCTCACCGAAGTGTCGACCGACGTAGTAGCCGATCGAGTCGCCGATGACGGCGCCGAGGATGGCGGCCAGTGCGACGAGGTGGATGCTGACGTGCGGGTGCGGCCCTGAGGCGAACAGCGACGCGGTGACGAGCATGATCTCGCCGGGCAGGGGGATGCCGACGCTCTCGAGCAGGATGATGAGACCGGTCAGAACGTAGACGGCCGGGGCCGGAATCGCATCGAGAATCGCCTGAACATCCACGCCCCAAGGGTAGGCGACGATGCCGCCCGCCCCTGCCGCCTCGAGCCCGATGCCCGCAGCCGTCCTCGGCCGCGCGGCCGCCGCGCTCGTCGACTGAGCGGTTGTCGCTTCTCACTCCTAGACTGGCCTCATCATGAGTGGCCTCTTCGACGACCTTCCGCTGACCGCTGCCGACGCCTCCCGTCCCTCCTCCAGGAGCGGTACCGGCGCGTCGCCGTCGCGTACCCCGAGCACGGAGGCTCCCGGGGCCGCCGCGGTCGATCCGGGGGCGGTCGACGCGTCCGGCATCCCGTTGTGGGCCCTGCAGGAACCGCCGCCCGACGAGGCCCCCGCCGACGCCGGCACATGGGGCGACGACGCGCCGATGCTGGGTCGCGGATCGCACTGGGGTAGCCCCGATTCGGGGCGCGGCACGCGACGTTTCGAGGCCGATCCTGCGAGCCTGCTCGAGGGCATGAACCCGCAGCAGGCGCAGGCCGTCGAGCACTTCGGGACGCCGTTGCTCATCGTCGCGGGCGCCGGTTCGGGCAAGACGCGCGTGCTGACGCATCGCATCGCCTACCTGATGGCGGCGCGTGGCGCGCAGCCCGGCCAGATCCTCGCGATCACCTTCACGAACAAGGCGGCCGCCGAGATGCGTGAGCGCGTGGAGCAGCTCGTCGGGGGTGCGGCGAACGCGATGTGGGTGAGCACGTTCCACTCCGCGTGCGTGCGCATCCTGCGCCGTGAAGCCAAGCATGTGGGGTTGCGCTCGACGTTCTCGATCTACGACGCGGCCGACAGTCAGCGCCTCATGGCGATGGTGACGCGCGATCTCGACCTCGATCCGAAGCGCTACCCGCCGAAGTCGTTCAGTTTCCAGGTGAGCAACCTGAAGAACGAGCTGATCGACGCCGAGGAGGCCGCGAAGCGCGCCGAGACGGATCAGGAGCGCAAGGTCGCCGAGGCCTACCGTCTCTACCAGCAGCGCCTGCGGCAGGCGAACGCGCTTGACTTCGACGACATCATCATGACGACCGTCACCATCCTGCAGGCGTTCCCGCAGGTGGCCGAGCACTACCGGCGCCGCTTCCGGCACATCCTCGTCGACGAATACCAGGACACGAACCACGCGCAGTACGTCCTCGTGCGCGAGCTCGCCGGCGGGGAGCACGCCTCGGGCGGCATGGCGAGCCAGGACGCCGAGGGCGATTCGCGCGCCACGAGCGCGGTACCCATGGCCGACCTGTGCGTCGTCGGTGACGCCGATCAGTCGATCTACGCCTTCCGTGGGGCGACGATCCGCAACATCGTCGAGTTCGAGGAGGACTACCCGAACGCGACGACGATCCTGCTCGAGCAGAACTACCGTTCGACGCAGAACATCCTCGGCGCGGCGAACTCCGTCATCGAGCGCAACCCGGAGCGTCGCAAGAAGAACCTGTGGTCCGATCAGGGCGACGGCGAGAAGATCGTCGGGTACGTCGCCGATTCCGAGCATGACGAGGCCGCGTTCGTCGCGCGCACGATCGACAAGCTCGGCGACGATCACGGCGTCAAGCCCAAGGACGTCGCGGTGTTCTACCGGACGAACGCGCAATCGCGCGCGCTCGAAGAGGTGTTCGTCCGCGTCGGCCTGCCGTACAAGGTCGTCGGTGGCACGCGGTTCTACGAGCGCAAGGAGATCAAGGACGCGCTCGCGTACCTGCGCGTCATCTCGAACCCGGCCGACACCGTCAACCTGCGCCGCATCCTCAACACGCCGAAGCGCGGCATCGGTGACCGCGCCGAGGCATGCCTCGGCGCGCTCGCGGAGCGGGAGCGCATCACGTTCATCGAGGCGCTCGCGCGGGCCGACGAGGCACCGGGCATCGCGACGCGGTCGGTGAGCGCCGTCAAGGGCTTCACCGAGATCCTCGAGAGCCTGCGGCAGACGCGCGAGTCCGGTAGCGGCGTCGGCCCCCTCATCGAGGCGATCCTCGAGCGCACGGGGTATCTGAAGGAGCTGCGCACGAGCAAGGATCCTCAGGACGAGACGCGCATCGAGAACCTCGCCGAGCTCGTCGCCGTCGCCAACGAGTTCGACGACAACTACCCGGGCGCGACGCTCGAGGACTTCCTCGAGCAGGTCTCCCTCGTGGCCGACGCGGACGAGATACCGAAGGACGCCGAAGATCAGGGCGTCGTCACCCTCATGACGTTGCACACCGCGAAGGGCCTCGAGTTTCCGGTCGTATTCCTCACCGGCATGGAGGACGGCACGTTCCCACACATGCGCGCTCTCGGCGACACGAAGGAGCTCGAGGAGGAGCGGCGCCTCGCCTACGTCGGCATCACCCGGGCGCGCGAGCGCCTGCACCTGTCACGCGCTGCCGTGCGCAGCGCGTGGGGTGCGCCGCAGTACAACCCGCCGTCGCGCTTCCTCGGCGAGATCCCGGAGGAGTTCGTCCACTGGGAGCGCGAGGCCACGGCGTTCGCGTCGTCCCAGCCGCGCGGGTACGCCGCGTTCGGCAGCGGGGGCGGTTCGCCCTACGGCTCGGGTGGCAGCAGGCACGACGATGACGGCCCCGTCATCGGGCGCGGCTCCGCGCCGGTGGCGCGGATGTCGTCGAGCGGTCGCAGCTCCGGGGCCGGTTCGTTCTCGACCACGAAGAACTCCGCCGTCGGCCGCGGCATGCGCGAGATCCCGAACCTCGACGCCGGCGACAAGGTGACGCACGACAGCTTCGGCCTCGGCACCGTCGTGCGCGTCGAGGGTCAGGGCGACCGAGCGATGGCTCACATCGACTTCGGCGACGGCCCACCCAAGCGCCTGCTCCTGCGCTACGCGCCCGTCACGAAGCTGTGACACGCATGAGTTGAGGATCATCAACTGAGCGGAGGGTGTGGCGGGCGTTACAGTGCGAGTAACCGCCCGAGAGGATTGAGTCATGGTCCAGCACGCGCCTGCCACGAACGCCACCCCTACGAATGCCGCCACGAACGGCTCCGATCGACTCCGCGTCGTCGTCGCGAAGCCGGGCCTCGACGGCCACGACCGTGGTGCGAAGGTCATCGCGCGGGCGTTGCGCGACGCCGGCATGGAGGTCATCTACACGGGCCTGCACCAGACGCCGGAGCAGATCGTCACGGCTGCGGTGCAGGAGGACGCCGACGCGATCGGCCTGTCGATCCTGTCCGGTTCGCACATGACGCAGTTCGAGCGCCTGATGACGTTGCTGCGCGAGCAGGGCATCGACGACGTCGTCGTCTTCGGTGGCGGAATCATCCCCGAGGGCGACATCAAGCCGCTGCTCGACATGGGTGTCGCGCGCATCTTCACGCCCGGTGCGCCGACGCACGAGGTCGTCGCGTGGGTGCGCGAGAACGTCGGGGACGCGGCGTCCGCACACGCCTGAGAGCACCGGCGCGAACCCCTGGTTACCCCCGCACGGCAAAGCGCGTTAAAGTCACAAGAGGAACACTCCTTTCAACGATGAGGATGGATTCGCGTGGATCTCTTCGAGTACCAGGCGCGCGACATGTTCGAGGCGCACGGCGTTCCGGTGCTGGCCGGCCAGACGGCCACCACCCCGGAAGAAGCCAAGGCAGCCGCCGAGCAGATCGGTGCGAAGTCGGGCGGTGTCACCGTCGTCAAGGCCCAGGTCAAGACCGGTGGTCGCGGCAAGGCCGGCGGCGTCAAGGTAGCCAAGTCGGCTGACGAGGCCGAGCAGTACGCCAAGGACATCCTGGGCATGGACATCAAGGGCCACACCGTGGGCACCGTGATGATCGCCCAGGGCGCCAAGATCGCCGAGGAGTACTACTTCTCGATCCTGCTCGACCGAGCGAACCGCAGCTACCTCGCGATGTGCTCGAAGGAGGGCGGCGTCGAGATCGAGCAGCTCGCCGTCGAGCGTCCCGAGGCACTCGCGCGCATCGAGGTCGACCCGAACGTCGGCATCGACGGCGCGAAGGCTGACGAGATCGTCAAGGCCGCCGGGTTCGACGACGAGACGGCCGCGAAGGTCGCGCCCGTTCTCGTCAAGCTGTGGGAGACCTACCGCGACGAGGACGCGACGCTGGTCGAGGTGAACCCGCTCGTCAAGACCGAGGATGGCGACATCATTGCGCTCGACGGCAAGGTGACGCTCGACGAGAACGCCGGCTTCCGTCACCCCGACCACGAGGCTCTCGAGGACAAGGCCGCGGCCGACCCGCTGGAGGCCAAGGCCAAGGCGCTCGACCTCAACTACGTGAAGCTCGACGGCAACGTCGGCATCATCGGCAACGGTGCCGGCCTCGTCATGAGCACGCTCGACGTCGTCGCCTACGCCGGTGAGGACTTCACCGGCGGCAAGGCCAAGCCCGCCAACTTCCTCGACATCGGTGGCGGCGCCTCGGCGGAGGTCATGGCCAACGGTCTCGACGTCATCCTGAACGACGAGCAGGTCAAGAGCGTCTTCGTCAACGTCTTCGGTGGCATCACGGCGTGCGACGCCGTCGCCAACGGCATCGTCGGCGCCCTGAAGAAGCTCGGCGACGCGGCGACGAAGCCGCTCGTCGTGCGCCTCGACGGCAACAACGTCGAAGAGGGTCGTGCGATCCTCTCCGACTTCAACCACCCGCTCGTGACGGTCGTGGACACCATGGACGGCGCAGCCCGCAAGGCTGCCGAGCTGGCCGCGGCCAACTGAAAGGGATCTGACTTCCATGTCGATTTTTCTCAACGCTGACTCCAAGGTCATCGTTCAGGGCATGACCGGCTCCGAGGGCATGAAGCACACGGCGCGCATGCTCGCCTCGGGCACGAACGTCGTCGGTGGCGTCAACCCGAAGAAGGCCGGCCAGACGGTTGACTTCGACGTCAACGGCGAGACCAAGCAGGTTCCGGTCTTCGGCTCCGTCAAGGACGCCATGGCCGAGACGGGCGCCAACGTCTCCGTGATCTTCGTGCCGCCGCCCTTCGCCAAGAGCGCCGCGGTCGAGGCCATCGAGGCCGAGATGCCGCTGGCGGTCGTCATCACCGAGGGCATCCCGGTGAAGGACTCGGCCGAGTTCTACAACCTGAGCAAGGGTTCGAAGACGCGCCTGCTCGGCCCGAACTGTCCGGGCATCATCAGCCCCGGTGAGTCGAACGCCGGCATCATCCCGGCGAACATCGCCGGCAAGGGCCGCATCGGCCTCGTCTCGAAGTCGGGCACGCTGACGTACCAGATGATGTACGAACTGCGTGACTTCGGTTTCTCGACGGCCATCGGCATCGGCGGCGACCCGGTCATCGGCACGACGCACATCGATGCGCTCGAGGCGTTCCAGAACGACCCCGACACCGACGCGATCGTCATGATCGGTGAGATCGGCGGCGACGCCGAGGAGCGCGCTGCGGCGTACATCAAGGAGAACGTGACGAAGCCGGTCGTCGGTTACGTCGCGGGCTTCACCGCCCCCGAGGGCAAGACGATGGGCCACGCCGGCGCCATCGTCTCCGGTTCCGCGGGCACGGCTGCCGCGAAGAAGGAGGCCCTCGAGGCCGCCGGCGTCAAGGTCGGCAAGACGCCGTCCGAGACGGCCGCTCTCATGACGGAGATCATGAACAACCTCAGCAAGTGAGGCGGATTCACCGAACGTCGCTTCGGTGATCTCGACGAACGCCCCCGCATCGGCTCGCGCTGGTGCGGGGGCGTTCGTCGTGTCGCCGAGGTGCCGGTGACATGGCCGCGAGAAGTCGGCGCACGGATGGAACCAGTAATGATGCAGCGGCGTCCCAGTGACGGTTAAGTTATGAATGATGACGCGGGCGAGAGTCCGTCGACCTGGGAGGGATCGTCATGGACTTGAAGCGAGGGTTCGGTCTCGTCGGAGCTGTGGGCGTGACGTTGTCGGTGGGTGCGTGCACGAGCGTCGACGGTTCGTCGCCGGCGGCGAGCGCGTCTGCGCCGCCGAGTGCCGCCGTGTCGTCGAACGCGGCCGCTCAGACTCCTAGCGCGGCGACGCCTGCTGCCGCGCCCGAGTCGTCGTCGGCGCCCGCCACGTCCGCTGGTGCCGCGTCGAGCGAGGCGGCCGCGTCGTCTGCGCCGGCGTCCGATCCGCTCGGCTCCGGCCAGCAGGGGCTCGTCACCACGAAGGTCGGTGCGGAGGCGAAGACCTCGAAGTTGTCGGTGAAGGTGACCAAGCTCGTCGACCCGGTGCCGGTCGGCGATTCGGCGGTCTTCAAGCCGGGGGTCGGCAAGAAGTGGGCGGCCGTGTCGATGACGGTGACGAACGTCGGCGGCACGCCGATCAACTTCAGCCCGTTGATGTGCATCAACGCCAAGACGACGACGAACGGGTCGGCGTCGGCGTCACTGTTCGCCGATCACGGTTCGCCGATGGATTCGTCCACCCTGCACAAGGGTGACACCGCGAGCGGGGACGTGACGTTCGAGCTGCCGAAGAACCAGAAGCTCAAGTCCGTCGACGTGCGATGCTCTCTCGACTTCGCCGGGGATCAGCGCACCATCCGCGTCGACCTCGCCCACTGACCACTTCACTCTCAGCCCGGGCCCGCCGCGGCTCGGACGCACCGAAAGGAACACCCAGATGAAGACCACCGCACGCAGGATGGGCCTGGCCCTGCTGGCCGGCACGATGACGCTGGGCATGAGCGCCTGCACCCAGGTCGAGGGCGGCGCGTCCCAGGCCACGTCGGCCGCGAACAGCGCGGCGCCGTCCGTGGCCTCGGCCGCGTCGTCGGCTGCGGGCGAGGCCACCTCGGCGGCCCCGAGTGCCACGTCACCGGCCTCCACGCCGGATCAGAGCTCGAGCGCGGCTGCACCCACGACGAGCGAGTCCCCGTCCTCCGACACCGGTACGGGCGACTCGGGAGACGCGTCGGGCCCCAAGACCGGCAAGGTCGGTGAAGAGGTCAAGACGAAGCAGATGTCGGCCAAGGTCAACAAGATCGCCGACCCGATCACCCCCGAGAACGACTTCGACAAGCCGGGCAACGGCAACCACTTCGTCGCCGTCAACATCACGATGACTAACCTCGGCGACAAGAATCTCAACGCCGGCACGACGTGTCTCAAGGTGAAGCTCGACGACAACACGTCCGCGCGCGAGGACTTCGCCTCGTACGGGCAGCGTCTCGACTACGGCACCCTCTACAAGGGCGACACGACGACGGGTGACGTCGTCTACAAGGTGCCGAACGGCAAGAAGATCAAGACGATCGACGTCAAGTGCGGTTACGGCGACGAGCAGGCCATCCGCATCCAGGCCAAGTGACGTTTGCGTTCCGTCAGGTCTGAGCGCTCTCGGCGCCACATGGCTTCGACCCGTGCGGCCGAGGCTCGCGCCTCTCGCTGATCCCGCCACCTGCTCTAAGTGGCGGGATCAGTCGTTCCTGCGGCGAGCCTCGAGCATCGGCCCAGCGCGGCCTGAGAGGATGGCCGGGCCATGAGTGATCGTCGCCCCCGCAGTTCTTCGTCCGCTTCGTCTCCGGCGAACAAACGCCCTCGACCGCAGCGCCCGCAGCGTGCGGGCGGCAGTTCACCCGCGCGCGCGGGTGCCCGTGACGGCGTGGGTGGCGGCTCCCGCCCGCCGCGACAGAGCGCAGCGTCTCGTGACTCGGCGTCACGAGGTTCGACAGGACCGTCTCAACGAGATGCGGCGCGCACCGGGGCGAATGGTCGCTCGACGAACGAATCGCGACCGGCCGGGCGCCCGCACGTCCCGCTCGCCTTCGGGTACGGCATCGTCGCGGCGCTCGCGTCACTCATCGTCCTCATGGTCCCGGTCTTCGCCGCGTGGACGCTCGATGCACAGTCGACGTCGTCGTGGAACGACACACTCGGCGTCGCCATCGACCTGTGGGCGCTCGCACATCGCGGGCACGTCGTCGTCGACGGCATCACGGTCGTCTTCAGCCCGCTGCTGCTGACGCTCGGTTGCGTGCTCGCCGCTTGCTTCGGCGCGCGCGCGGCGTTCCCCGACGAACGGCTGCGCGCCGCGGACCTGCGCGCCATCATGCTCGCGTACGTCGGGGGATACGTGGTCGCGGCGCAGGTGCTCGGCATCGTCGCGGGGCTCGGCCACAGCCACATCCACTGGTGGTCGCTCATCGTGGGCCCGGCGCTCGTGGCCGCGCTCGGCGTGGCGTGGACGGCCTGGCACGAACGCAAGCACTCGCCCGAACTCGCGGCGCTCGACGAGGTCGTCGTCGAGGCCACCCCGCTGCTGTTGCGCCGTTCGCTGTCTGCGGGCCTGCGCGGCGCGGGCCTGTTCGCGGCGTTGTCGCTGCTGCTGCTCGTCGTGCTCATCGCCTGGCACGCGCCGCGCGTGTGGGCGGTTCAGCAAGCGCTCGCGCCCGGTGTCGTTGGCGGCTGCCTGCTCGTGCTGGCGCAGGTGATGGCCCTGCCCAACCTTCTCGCCCACATGGCGGGGTGGACGACGGGCGCGCCGTTCGAGGCGGGTGCCGTCAGCATCGGCCACTCCGGGATGACGCCCGGCACCCTGCCGATGGTCCCCGCCCTCGGGGCGCTGCCCGACCACGTCGGGCCGTGGGCCTGGGCGGCGCTCGCCGTGCCCATCGGCGTCGGCGTCTTCATCGGCTGGGCCTCGGGCCGGGCACTCACCCGGTTCGCGAGTCTGCGTGCGAAGCTGACGGTCGCGGCGAGCGCCGCCGCCGTCACGACGGTGACGATGTGGCTGCTGTGGTGGTTCTCGACGGCGTCGGTGTCGCGGGGGCTGCTCGAGTACGTCGGCCCGTCGTGGCAGGCGTGGCTCGTCGCGCCGCTACTGCTCGTGCTGCCCGCGCTCGCGACGGCGGCGGCGCGTCACTGGCGTTCGAGCCACCAGAAGTGACGCGATGCACGTGGCCCGCGCGGCGGGATCAAATCGTCGTTCTCGATCGTTGGGAGTGCTGTGAGTGAGATGCCCCAGCTGCCGCCCGGTCTGCGCAACAACGTCCTGTCGCTGCGGTATCTGCTGCTCGGGTTCCTGCTGTCGTGGCTGCCGCTGCCCGCGTCGGGCCTGGCCGCCATCCCGTTGGCGTTGTCGCTCTTCTACGGCATCCGCTACCTGCGCGACGTGCGCCGCGCCGGCGCCCCGGGCGCGTTCGGGCCCAACCTCGTCGGCCTCGTGCTGACAGCGCTGCTGCTCGTGATGACGGCCGCGCCGCTCGTGCACTACGAACGCACGAAGAGCTATCAGGAGTGCCTGTGGGGCGCCAACACCCACCAGGCGCGCGAATCCTGCGAGAGCTCCTACAGCCAGAACCCCAACGAGGTCGAGAAGTTCTTCTTCAACTGACCTCGGCGTGGCGTGCTCGGCGTCATCGCCTGGTCTCGTGAGGGCCAGGGCCACCTCGAGGGCAGCATCGACGCGCCGCATGATGTGCGGTGGTAACCCACCCCCGGGGTGCACGTAATCGTCGTCGTAGAGTACCTCGATGTCGTCGCAGAGGACGCTGCCGAGGAGTTCTTGGCCCGCGCGATTCGCGCCGCTGAGCTCGATCGGGACGATGCTCGGCAGCGGCGGCTTCGTCGAGGTCGTGACGCGAACGACGAAAGCACTGCGCAGATGGGTGTTACGGGCGTTGTTCGAGACGACGAGTCCGGGTTTCTCCCCGTGGTCGAGGTCGCACCAGTAGATCTGGCCCCGGTGCATTGTCACCGCTGTGACCCTGCCGCGTGTTCGTCGTTGGACCGACGCCGTTCGCGCTGATCGCGGCGCGCCCGATTGCTCCGAACATGCTCGAGGTCGTCTCCTGTCTCGTGCGATGCGTACTCCGCATAGGCCGGGTCGAGCCGATATGAAGCATGAAATGCTGCGCCCGTCGCAGCAGGTCGCAGCCGTGCCTCACGAGCGAGCGCGTGCAGCTTTCCACCCCTCAGGACTACCGGGTTCGCAGTCGCTGCTTCGTCAAGCACGGTCGGTAGGGTTATGCACGTGAGTGCCACGCCGCAGCTGTGCCCCGACACCCGACCGCTCGAGGTCGTCGTCCTCGTCTCCGGCAGCGGTTCGCTGCTGCAGGCGCTCATCGACGCAGAGGCCGACGCGGCCGCTCGCGGTCAGCGCTCGCCGTTCACGATCGTCGCCGTCGGTGCCGACCGCGAGTGCGCCGGTCTCGAGCGCGCGATGCTCGCAGGCATCCCGACGTTCGTCGTCGACACCGCCCATTTCGCCGACCGCGACGCCTGGGACAAGGCGCTCGCCGACGCCATCGAGCGCAGCTTCGACGACGACTCGGGCGACCCCGATGCGCCGCCGCACCTCGTCGTCTCGGCCGGCTTCATGAAGATCTTGGGTGCGACGACGCTCGCGCGCCACACCGTCATCAACACGCATCCGGCGCTGCTGCCGAGCTTCCCCGGCGCGCACGGTGTGCGGGATGCCCTCGCCCACGGCGTCAAGATCACGGGTACGACGTGTCACGTCGTCGACGCCGGCGTCGACACGGGCCCGATCATCGCGCAGCGCGCCGTCGAGGTGCGCGCCGATGACGACGAAGACTCGCTCCACGAACGCATCAAGGTCGAGGAGCGCGACATGCTTGTGGACGTCGTCCGCAGGTTCGCACGTGGTTGGTCCATCAACGGCAGGACGGTTTTGATCAATGAGTGACGGTTTGCGCCCCATCAAGCGGGCCCTCGTCTCGGTGTACGACAAGACGGGTCTGGAGGAGTTAGCACGCGCCCTGGCCGACGCCGGCGTCGAGATCGTCTCGACCGGTGGTTCGAGCAAGCTCATCGCCGGTCTCGGCATCCCGGTGACGCCCGTCGAGGAGCTGACCGGTTTTCCCGAGTGCCTCGAGGGTCGCGTCAAGACGCTGCACCCCAAGGTGCACGCGGGCATCCTCGCCGACTCGCGCAAGGACGACCACCTGGCGCAGCTGCGTGAGCTCGGCGTCGCACCGTTCGACCTCGTCGTCGTCAACCTGTACCCGTTCGCCGAGACCGTCGCGTCCGGCGCGAGCATCGACGAGTGCGTCGAACAGATCGACATCGGCGGCCCGACGATGGTGCGCGCGGCCGCGAAGAACCACCCCACCGTCGCGATCGTCACCGACCCGTCGCGCTATGACGACGTCATCACCGCCGTCAACGGTGGCGGCTTCACGCTGCAGCAGCGCACCGAGCTCGCGCGTGAGGCGTTCGTCCACACCGCGTCGTACGACGTCGCCGTCGCGACGTGGATGGGGGAGAACCTCGCCGGTTCGGACGACGAGGCGACGGGCGATCAGTTCCCCGACTGGATGGGCGCGACGTTCACGAAGGCTGCGAGCCTGCGCTACGGCGAGAACCCGCACCAGGCGGCGGCCCTCTACACGTCGGCCGACGCGAGCGGCCTCGCCCAGGGCGAGCAGCTGCACGGCAAGGAGATGTCGTACAACAACTACGTCGACGCCGACGCCGCCTACCGCGCCGCGTACGACCACGGTGACGTGCCGACGGTCGCCATCATCAAGCACGCCAACCCGTGCGGCATCGCCGTCGGCGCTCCCGACGAGGACATCGCCGCCGTGCACCAGCGCGCCCACGAGTGCGACTCGACGAGCGCGTTCGGCGGCATCATCGCGACCAACCGCCCGGTGACGAAGGCCATGGCGGACACGGTGAAGGACATCTTCACCGAGGTCGTCGTCGCGCCGGCGTTCGACGACGACGCCCTCGAGGTACTCACCGCGAAGAAGAACCTGCGCCTCGTCACCGTGCCCGCGCCCACTGCGGGTGGTTTCGACATGCGCCCGATCAGCGGTGGTCTGCTCGTGCAGGAGCGCGACATGATCGACGCAGAGGGCGAGGACAAGGACGGTCGCACCACGGGTGACGACCCTGAGCGCTGGCAGCTCGTCGCCGGCGAGGCCGCGGACGAGGCCACGATGCGTGACCTCGAGTTCGCGTGGCGTGCGGTGCGCGCCGTGAAGTCGAACGCGATTCTGCTCGCCAAGGACGGTGCGTCGGTCGGTATCGGCATGGGCCAGGTCAACCGCGTCGACTCGTGCAACCTCGCCGTGACGCGTGCGGGCGCCGAGCGGGCCCGTGGTTCGGTGGCGTCGTCGGACGCGTTCTTCCCGTTCGCCGACGGCCTGCAGATCCTGCTCGACGCGGGCGTCCAGGCCGTTGTCGCGCCGGGTGGGTCCATTCGTGACGCCGAGGTCATCGACGCCGCGAACAAGGCCGGCGTCACCCTGTACTTCACCGGTACGCGTCACTTCGCGCACTGAATGACACCTCTGATCGACAACCCCCAGATGGCGGGTTTGGCTCAAGATGGCCTGAACGTCGGCCACATCTTCGGCCAAACCTGCCATCGTCGCGGTGCCCTGCGATGAAGCGTGACGCCAGAGCCTCCTCCGAGGCGCTTGCCCTCACTGCCGCGTTCTTCGGTGGGGCGTGCCTGTCGTTGCAGGCGCGCTTCAACGGGACGCTCGGTGAGCCGTTGTCCGAGCCGCTCGTCGCGGCGGTGTGGAGCTTCGGTTCGGGGCTCGCGCTGCTCGTGCTGACGCTCGTCGTGCCGAGCCTGCGCCGCGGCGCCGGTCGGCTCGTCGACGCGATTCGGGCGGGGCGTCTGCGCTGGTGGGAGTGCCTCGGCGGCGTTCTCGGCGGTGCGTTCGTGGCGGTGCAGACGAGCACGGTCGCCATCCTCGGGGTAGCGGTCTTCATCGTCGCGAGCGTCGGTGGCCGGGCACTCGGCGGGCTGCTCGCCGATCACGTCGGTGCCGGCCCCAAGGGGCGCACGCCGATCACCCCCGCTCGCGCGCTCGCCGGAGCGTTCGCCGTCGTCGGGGTCGGCATCACGGTGAGCGGCCAGCACGTCCCGGGTGGCATCGCGATCCTGCCGGCCCTCGCCGTCATCATCGCGGGCGTCATGACGCAGTTCCAGCAGGGTCTCAACGGGCGCGTCAGTGCGCGGGCAGGTAGTTCGTACGCGACGACGCTGCAGAACTTCCTCGTCGGCGTGATCGCTCTCGTGGTGTTCGCCGGTGCGCGCGTGCTCCTCGGCTTCACGCAGTGGCAGTGGCCGCACGACGCTCCCTGGTGGGCGTGGCTCGGTGCGCCGCTGGGCATCGCGTTCATCGGGTTGTCGGCGTGGGCGACGGAGCACATCAGCGTGCTCGTGCTCGGGCTCATGGGCATCATGGGGCAGCTCGTCGCGGCGCTCGTCATCGACCTGCTCGACCCGGTGGCGCGCGAAGGTGTCGGTGTGCGCACCGTCGTCGGCATGGTCGTCACCGCTGCGGCGGCAGCGGTGGCGGCACGCTCCGGTGGCCGACGGGCTACTTCAGACGCGCGTTCGTGAGCTCGGCGAGGCGCTTGTAGCCCGCGTCGTTGGGGTGCAGGCCGTCAGGGCTGATCCACTCAGGGTGACCGGTGAGCGGGAAGTCGAGATCCAGCCACGTCGCACCTGAGCTGCGCACCACGGGTGCGGCGGCATCGCGCAGCCGTACGAGGTCGGGTGGGGGAGAACTCGCCGGTCCGATCGGTGCGATGACGACGACGCGCGCCTCGGGGACGTGCTTCGTCACCGCCGCGAGCGTCTCGCGCAGGCCCTCGACGATGGTCGCCGTCGGCACGCCGCGGGCGACGTCGTTCCATCCGCCGGAGATGATGACCGTGCCCGGCCGCGACGCTGCGGCTCGTGCGACCTGGGAAGCGTAGTGCTGCGTCGGACGACCCACGTCGTAGCCCATGCCAGACACGGCGACGTTGATCTCGTTCCACCCGCGCTCAGCGCTCAGGACGGTGGTCGATCGCTTGTCCGGTGAGCTCGCCTCCGAGCCGGCGGAGTAGCTGTCGCCGACGAAGGCCACCACGGGGCGTCCGCTCAGGCTGGGTGAGGGCGCGTCGGCGACCGGGGCTGACGAACGGCGGTCGACGACGAGGAACAACGCCACGACGAGCACCCCGACGACGAGTGCCACGAGCGCGGGAACGCGCCACGCCACTTTCCGCTCGGCACGCTCGTGTCATACGACGACCGTACGCGTGAGCCCAGGTCGATCACGAGCGTCCCGTCACACCCCGGTGTGAGCGCCGACCGCGCGCCCGGGGCGTCTGGCAGGATTGGGGCCATGACTGCGACGACGCTCGACGGCAAGGCCACCCTCGCGACGATCAAGGGCGAACTGCGTGAGCGCATCGCTGCGTTGAAGGCGCGCGGCATCACGCCGGGCCTCGGCACGGTGCTCGTCGGCGATGACCCAGGCTCGCAGTGGTACGTCAACGCCAAGCACAAGGACTGCGCGGAGGTCGGCATCACCTCGATCCGCAAGGATCTGCCGGCCACCGCGACACAGGCCGAGGTCGAGGCCGTCATCGACGAGCTCAACGACGACGAGAACTGCACGGGCTTCCTCATCCAGCAGCCGACGGGTCTCGACGAGGTCGCGCTGCTCTCACGCGTCAAGCCGGAGAAGGACGTCGACGGTCTGCACCCGGTCAACCTCGGCAAGCTCGTGCTCGGCGAGGAGGCGCCGCTGCCGTGCACGCCGATGGGCGTCATCGAACTGCTGCGCCGTTACGACGTGCCGCTGAACGGCGCGGAGGTCGTCGTCGTCGGGCGTGGGCTGACGGTGGGGCGCCCGCTCGGTCTCATCCTCACACGTCGCAGCGAGAACGCGACGGCCATCCTGTGCCACACCGGCACGAAGGATCTCGCAGCTCACACGAAGAACGCGGACGTCATCGTCGCCGCCGCCGGTGTGCCGGGGCTCATCACGAAGGACATGGTCAAGCAGGGTGCCGCAGTGCTCGACGTCGGAGTCAGCCGCGTCGACGGCAAGGTGGCCGGTGACATCGCACCGGACGTCGCTGAGGTCGCCGGATTCATGTCGCCGAACCCCGGCGGCGTCGGCCCGATGACGCGTGCGCTGCTGCTGACGAACGTCGTGGAGGCCGCCGAGCGTGAGGCCGAGGCTCGGGGTCGGTGAGTCACTTCAAGGTCGGCGTCCCGTGGCTCGTCGTCGTGCTGCCGGTCGCGTTGGGCCTCGCCGTCGTCTTCGGCGGGCATGTGCGCGTCGGCGGCATCCTCATGGCCGTGGGTCCGCTGCTGGGGGCGACCATGCGCGCCGTCTTCCCCGAGCGTGTCGTGCCGGATCTCAAGGTGCGTTCGCGGGGCACGGACGTCGCGTTGTACGCGCTCGGTGCGATTGTCACCTTCGTCGCCTTCACGGGCGTCAAGCTCGGTTAGGTCGCAGCCGATGACACGTCCCTCGGACGTCGAGGTGAGCGTCATCAGCCCCGTCGGCGGGGGCGAGCGCGAGCCTGGCCGTGCAGCTGAGCGTGCTCGCCGCGCAGCTCGGCGCACCGCCGTTCACGTCGGACGAGCTGCATAGTGCACTCCGCGATGTGTGGGCGACGCTCGCAGGGTGGCTGCCGCGGTATCCCGCGCAACCCGATCAGGTGACGCCGATGCCGCAGGGGACGTACCCGGTGTTGCTCGGGTGCTCGTTCGGTGTGCAGCGCAGTTTCGCACGCGTACCCGAGATGCCGAAGCGCACCGACGAGTGCGTGAGCGCGCCGTCCGGTGAACGCGCGACGAACAACGACGCAGTGACGGGGGCCGCGCGCGGCAAATGAGCGTCGCAGCAGGGGGCGGCACCCTAGAATCTGCGGCATGGGTTTGAAGATCTCGGTGATCGGCACGGGCTATCTGGGTGCGGTGCATGCGGCGTGCATGGCTGAGTTGGGTCATGACGTGGTGGGTGTCGACACGGATGTGTTGAAGATCGAGGCGTTGGCGGCGGGGCGTAGTCCGATCTTCGAGCCGGGGTTGCCGGAATTGTTGGCGAGCGCGCAGGCGTCGGGTCGGTTGCGGTGGTCGACGGACATCGCTGATGTGGCGGATGCTGATGTGCATTTCGTGTGTGTGGGGACGCCGCAGAAGCCGGGGGAGTATGCGGCGAACACGGATTATGTGTTCGGTGCGTTCGCGTCGTTGGCGCCGCACATGAAGGCGGGGTCGGTGGCGGTGGGCAAGTCGACGGTGCCGGTGGGGACGGTGCCGCGCGTGCTTGAGGTGCTGCGGGCCGGCGTGTGTGACGGGGTGGATGCGCGTCTGATCTGGAATCCGGAGTTCTTGCGTGAGGGATTCGCGGTGAAGGACACGTTGACGCCGGATCGGTTCGTGTATGGCGTGGAGGGGGAGTTCGCGGAGGCGAATGTCGCGCGTCTGAATGAGGTGTATGCGCGGGCATTGGCGGCGGGTACGCCGCGGTTGGTGACGAATTTCGCGACGGCTGAGTTGGTCAAGGTGAGCGCGAATGCGTTCCTCGCGACGAAGATCTCGTTCATCAATGCGATGGCTGAGGTGTGTGAGGCCACGGGTGGGGATGTCGTCGCGCTCGCGGATGCGATCGGGCATGACGAGCGCATCGGGCGCAAGTTCTTGGGTGCGGGTGTCGGGTTCGGTGGGGGGTGCTTGCCGAAGGACATTCGTGCGTTCATGGCGCGTGGTGAGGAGCTTGGCCTGGCGGAGTCGGTGGAGTTCTTGCGGACGGTGGATGCGACGAACGTGCGGCGTCGTGAGCGTGTCGTGAGCTTGGTATGTGAGGCGCTGGGCGGCGATGTGGCGGGTGCGCCGGTGGCGGTGTTGGGGGCGGCGTTCAAGCCGAACTCTGACGATATACGTGACAGCCCGGCGTTAGATGTCGCAGAGCGTCTGATGGCGTTGGGTGTGGATGTGCGGGTGCATGATCCGCAGGCGTTGGTGGTGGCGCGGGCGCAGCGTCCGGGTCTGGGTTATGTCGACACGGTTGATAAGGCGTTGTTGGGGGCGCGGGTGGTCGTGTTGTTGACGGAGTGGCAGGTGTACCGCGATCTCGACCCGGCCGTTGTTGCTGAGCAGGTCGCGGGTCGTGTGCTCATCGATGGGCGGAATGCGTTGGATCGTCAGCGGTGGGCTGAGGCGGGTTTCACCGTCCACGCCCTCGGCCGCCCGACGATCACCCCCGCAAGCTGACCTCTTCCCCGCGTCCAGATGCACGCGGGTGCACTTGGACGCAGGGTTTCGGGCTGGGCGCGGTTGCGGTCGGTGGGTTCGACACGATCATCCGGCCTTGAAACGATGAGCCCATGCGAGTGATCACGGCGAACGTCAACGGCATCAGGGCAGCGCAGCGTCGCGGGGGTCTGGAGTGGTTGGCGCAGCAGGAGCCGGACGTCGTCGCGATGCAGGAGGTGCGCGCGTCGGCGAAGCAGTTCGCAACCGCACTCGACGGTTCGGCTCTCGCCGAGTATGAACTCGCGCACGCCGAGTCGGCCGCTGCGGGCCGTGAGGGCGTCGCCATCCTGACGAAGCATGCGCTCGCGTCGTCGAGCAGCGTCATCGACGGCTTTGACGAGATCGGCCGTTGGGTGGAGGCTGACGTCGTCGTCGACGGGCGCAGCGTCACGATCGCGAGCGTCTACGTGCACACCGGCGAGGCGGGCACCGACAAGCAGACTGCGAAATACGCGTTCCTCGACGCGCTGGAGGCGCGGATGGCGCAGCTCGTCGACCGTCCGGCGCTCGTCATGGGCGATTTCAACGTCGCGCACACGGCGAACGACCTCAAGAACTGGAAGGGAAACCGTGGCAAGGCCGGGTTTCTCGAGGACGAGCAGGCGTACCTGACGCGGCTCACCCAGAACGGCTGGGTCGACGTCGTGCGCGCCAATCACGGCGACGTGCCGGGCCCGTACTCGTGGTGGTCGTGGCGCGGCAAGGCGTTCGACAACGACTCCGGGTGGCGCATCGACTACCAGTTCGCGAGCCCGGCGCTCGCCGCCGTTGCCCGCGAACCGTGGATCGGGCGCGCCGCAGCCTACGATCAGCGGTGGAGCGACCACGCGGCGGTCGTCGTCGACTACGACCTCGCCGCGCTCGAGACGACGGGGGAGTGACGTGAGCGAACCGCGCGACGCCGCGTCGTCGGGCGAACCGGCACAGGCTGACGAGGCCGTCGAGCCCGTCACGCCCGGGCAGTGGGGCACGTTCCGCACGCGCGCCGATCAGCGACGGCTCGCGCAGGTGCAGGCCGCGAAGCGCGAGCGTGAGGCAGCGCGAGCCCGCCCGGACGTTTCGCTCAGCCTCGATGCCGGGCCGGCGCCGGTTCGCCCTCAGCAGGCGGGCCATGAGGTCGACAGCCTGGCCACCGGGGATGATCGCGAGACCTTCACCATCCTCGTCGTGTGCACGGGAAACGTCTGTCGCTCACCGTATTTCGAGCGTGTGCTGGCTGCCGACCTGGCGGGCCTGCCGGTACGCGTCGAGGGCGCCGGGACGGGCGCGTTGCTCATCGACAGGATGTCGTCTGGATCGCAGGACCTCCTGCGTGAGCGCGGCCTCGACGGCGCGCGCTACCGTCCGCGTCAGGTGACGCCCGCGCTCGTGCGCGAGGCGGACCTCGTGCTGGCGGCGTCGCGCGAGCATCGGCGGGTCCTCGTCGAAGAGGCGCCAACGGCGGCGTCGCGCGTCTTCGCGTTGCTCGACTTCGCCGACGTCTGCGCCGAGGCGCCCCTACCCCGAACCCAGGGCGTCGACGGGCTGCGCGAGTTGGTCGCCAATTCGCAGGCGGGCAGCGTCGAGCGTCACAGCGCTCGTTCGGATGCCGAGGCGGAGATACTCGACCCGTTCCGTCAGGGCCCAGAGATCTTTGCGAGGATGGCGGCGCAGGCCGATCCGGCGCTCGCGACGGTGGCGGAGATGACGCGTCGGGTCTTTGCCGATGACTGCCGAGCGGTGAACTGACGCACATGAGTGTGGGAGCCAGGGGGAATCACATGTGGCCGGGCATCGTTCATTTCACGCGTGTGGAGCATCTGGGGACTATCGTCCAGCAGGGCCTGCTCAGCGATCATGCCGTCGGTAGCGCTCTGCAGCATGAGATCGGCAATCGCAACATCAAGGCCCAGCGCACCCGTCGAGTCGTACCGATTCCTCCGGGGGGAGTGGTCGCCGATTATGTCCCCTTTTACTTCGCGGCCAGGAGCCCGATGATGTACTCCATTGCGATGGGCAACGTTCCGGGCTATGCCGAGGGCACCGCACGCATCGTCTATCTCGTCAGTGACGTGGGCCGTGTGCTCACGGACGGGATGCGCGTGGTCATCAGTGACCGCAACGCGGCGTTGCACGTAGCAGCGTTCCGACCACCGACGGTTGAGCTGTTCGCGGGGGATTTCATCGACTGGGATCTCATGCGTGCCCGCTACTGGGGTCAGTACGACGATGGCTCGACGCGCGCTGATGGCAGGGAACGGCGCATGGCGGAGTGCCTCGTGCACCAAAAGGTCAGCTGGGGTTGCATCACGCATGTTGTGGCGAAGTCGGAAGCCGTCGCGCGTGAGGCACGTCTACTCTTGGGCGATCGTCTGCCGCCGGGCGGAGTCGTTGTCAGACCTGAGTGGTACTTCTAGGACAGGAAGGAGAATCATCATGATCACGGATGCTTCAGGCGACCTGCTCAAGGCTCCGGTGGACGCGCTCGTCAACACCGTGAACACCGTCGGCGTGATGGGCAAGGGTATCGCCCTCCAGTTCAAGAGGGCCTTTCCGCAGATGTACGCCGCCTATCGAGCTGACGCCGATCGCGGGCTCATCATGCCCGGGCGCATGCATGTCTGGGATACCGGGCAGATGCTGCCCCCCCGCTACATCATCAACTTCCCCACCAAGCGGCATTGGAAGACGCCATCTCGTCTGGATGACATCGAAGCGGGCCTACAGGATCTCGTCCGCGTCGTACAGGAACGAGAGATCGGATCCCTCGCCGTTCCCCCTCTCGGCTGCGGCAACGGGGGGTTGGACTGGGCCGTGGTGCGCCCACTCATCGTGGAGGCGTTCGCCGCAGCGCCCGGGGTCGACGTGCGCCTGTTCGCGCCCGAAGGGCCCCCTGCCGCTGCAACCATGGTGGCACGCGCTGCAAGGCCGCAGATGACCCCGGGGCGTGCGGCGCTCGTCGAGATGGTGCGGGCCTATACAGGGCAGGCCTTTTCCGCGCCCGGGCTCATCGAGGTCCAGAAACTCATGTACTTCCTGCAAGAGGACGGCCAGCCGCTTCAACTGAGGTTCAAGGCCCACCACTACGGGCCGTATGCAGATAACCTGCGCCATGTTCTGAGCTTGGTCGAAGGCCATTTCCTGATGGGCTTCGGTGACGGCAGCGCACGGGTGCAGCAATCGGAACCCCTTCGCGTCGTCGAGGGTGCCGCCGCGGAGGCGGAGAACGTCCTGGCGGGAAGTGAGTACCTCAGTTCCATCGAGCGCGTACTGGCCACGGTCGAGGGTTTCGAAAGCCCCTATGGCTTGGAACTGCTGGCCACCACGCACTGGCTCATGACGCGCGAGCACGCGACATCGGTGGGCGATCTGGTGTCGCATGTCGCAGCGTGGTCAGATCGCAAGAGGCGCATGTTCTCGGACCAGGATCTCGCAGCAGCACGCACGCATCTGGTGGAGCGCGGATGGGCACAGGCAGCCTGAGTGCGCATGACAACCCTTTCGGCACGACAGTGAGGATGATCAGATGAGCAACCACCACGCAGTGGAGTGCTGGCTGACGGACATGGATGGCGTTCTCGTGCACGAGGAACGCGCCATTCCGGGGGCTGCGGAGTTCTTGCAGGCGTTGCAGGAGACGGGGCGTCGCTTCCTCGTGCTCACGAACAACTCGATCTACACGCCACGCGATCTGCGCGCGCGGTTGCTCGCGTCGGGCATCGACGTGCCGGAGGAGGCGATCTGGACGTCGGCGCTCGCGACGGCGCAGTTCCTCGCCGATCAGCGCGCCGGTGGCAGCGCGTACGTCGTCGGTGAGGCGGGGCTGACGACGGCGCTCCATAACGTCGGCTACACGATGACGGAGCGAGACCCCGACTACGTCGTGCTGGGGGAGACGCGCACGTATTCGTTCACGGCGATCACGCGCGCGATCCGTCTCATCGAGGGTGGCGCGCGGTTCATCGCGACGAACCCGGACGTCACGGGCCCGAGCACGGAGGGGCCGTTGCCGGCGACGGGGTCGATCGCGGCGCTCATCACGGCGGCGACGGGCGTCAAGCCGTACTACGTCGGCAAACCGAATCCGCTCATGATGCGCAGTGCGCTCAACCGCATCGACGCGCACTCGGAGTCGACGGTGATGATCGGTGATCGTCTCGACACGGACGTGCGCAGTGGCCTGGAGGCGGGGTTGCGCAGCATCCTCGTGCTGACGGGGTCGACGAAGCCCGACCAGGTCGACCGCTACCCATTCGTGCCGACGCGCATCTGCGATTCGATCGCCGACGTCGTGCCGCTCGTCCACGAGCTCGCGCCGCACGACCATGAGTGACTTCGACCCCTGGGCTGACGAACGCGACACGCCGTCGGCCCCGAGCAGTGCGTCCCAACGGTCTGGAGCCGCGCCGGCCACGCAGCCCGATTCATGGTGGGGGGATGAGGACGCCAAAGCCGCCGACGCGACGCTGCGGCCCGCGCGCCGCGCGCAGCCGGCATCGGGGCCCCAGCAGGCACCGCGTGAGCCGAGCATCCTGACGGTGTGCACCGGCAACATCTGTCGCTCTCCGTACATGGAGCGTGTGTTGGCGCACGAATTGGCGCCGCTCGGGGTGCGTGTCAGCAGTGCGGGCACGGGTGCGCTCGTGGGGCAACCGATCGAGCCGGGCAGTGCGCGGTTGCTGGAGGCGCGGGGCGTCGACACGTCGAACTATGCGGCGCATCAGATCACCGAGGAGATGGTGGCCGGGGCCGATCTCGTGCTAACGGCGACGCGTGAGCATCGTCGTCTCGTCGTGCAGGTGGCGCCGTTCGCGCTGCGCAGGGTGTTCGCCGTCCTCGACTTCGCGGATCTGTGCGACGGGCTCACGCCCGCTGACGTGGCCCGCGCGCCGGGCGACAACGTCGTCGCGCAGCTCGTCGCCGCAGCGGGTGCTCGGCGTGCTCAGGTGCCGGCACGTCAGGACGACGCGGCGGACGTCGTCGACCCATACATGCGTGGTGACGCGGTGTTCCGCCAGATGCAGGCGCAGCTCGACGGCCCGTTGGCGACGATCTCCAGGGTGCTCAGCCCGTCGGTGTGACGCATCACGAGTCACGGGGATGCCGCGTTCACGCGCATCCTCCACCGTTGGTGTGCTCAGGGCACTCAGGTCGCGTGGTTGTGTGCTGCCGCCACGATTTCTGACAGCCATTGGGCGAAGGTCGGGCAGCGCTCCAGGATGTCGTCGAACGGCACCTCATCGAGCAAGCTGATGCCGGTCGCGGTCTTCACGTAGGTCCGGCATGCCGCGGTGAGACGGTGCGACGGGCTCGTTGCAATGCTTCCGTTGATGGCTTCGATGTCCCCACCAAAATTGCGGATGACGTCTCGCAGCGCGCCGAGTTCGGCATCGGTCAGGCTGGACCGCGCGCCCGCGTCGATGGCGGCGAAGACCAGCGTCTCGAACTCGTGCATGATGAGGTGCGGCTGAACGCGGAAGGAGTTCACTTTCTCGCGCATACGGCCCAGGAGAACCTCGCGGTATTCCGCGCCGGAGCGTTCGGCGTCGAAGCCGGGTGTGTCACGGGGAACCCCGTAGAAGTCCATGAGGATGCCCACCGCAGCCTTGTCGGGCTGCGCGGCCAGGGCGCAGGCCAGGGGCACATATTTGTGCCAGGGCGCGCCGCCCTTGTGGCTGCCTGTCGGCGTCGATTTGGTCTTGGCGATCGTGGGGATCGCGAACATGTCGTGCCGCGAGAGATATGGATTGAGGGCTCTTCCTACCTGA